>NZ_BAAGSP010000044.1:0-10827 GCF_054782375.1 Yaniella soli | reverse complement strand
TTTGAGCACTTCCATCTTCGAAAAGACCTCGACTTTTTTATGCCTTCAACACACCCCGGTCACCAAACCGATCTACACCCAAAATTCCGAAGAGCCCTTAAAGGCAACACCTTGTTTGGTCACGTGACGCTGACCCGGTCGGAGCGCAGCCGCATCGCTGCATTGGTCACCGAGTTGCTCGAAGAACACTGATCGATGGAAGGCTACTCCGGTGTGGTCCAAGGCGTGGGGTCCGACTTCCTGACTCGTGGTGATACTTGGTCGGAGATATGCCTACCGTTTTGCGAAATACGCGAGAGAAATAGGCAGGATCGCTAAAACCCCAGCGTCTTCCCACGGTTGCCACAGGGACCTCTTGTTGTAGGGGGTCCGCTAAGTCTTGCTTGGCTTTCTCGATCCGGTGGTTGCGGATCAAGTCAGTTACTGATTCGGTTTCTCCTTCGAATAAGTAGTGCAAGGCACGGACCGACATTTGATGAGTCGTTGCGATCGTGGTCAGGTCAAGGGAAAAGTCTGACAAGTGTCGGTCGATAAAATTCTTAACTCGCGCAATTTCGCGATGCCGCGAGCTTAAGGTGCCCGCAGAAAAGTTGAGTAGCTCATCAGCAATGAGCGTGTTCATCAGATCCACCACGTTATTCGCGACGCGCTCCCCAAGATTTCGCGTTAACTTCGGCACCACTTTTGCGGCTTGGCTCAACATCTGTGCCGACATTTCGCCCAGCTCGCGGCCTGAACCCAAAGAGGTGGCGGTAAGTTCTTGGATTCCTTCTTGGGGAAACGCAATTTGTGAATGCGGGAGCATGAGGATGTTACTGGAAAAGTCGCTGTCGAAGCTGAGGGTATAGGGTCGGGAAGTGTCGTAGATTGCCAAGGCTCCGGGTTCTAATAGGACTTCGCGACCATCTTGAATGAGTAATCCGTGACCCTGGGTCTGCAATGAAACCTTGTAATAACCTGCAGACAGACTCATTTTGTCTCTGTGGATGAGTGCTGATGTACGCCTCACTGTATGAGGCCTTGCAGACAGTGAAGTTAGTGTTAGCGTCCCATGTTGAGAAACGCTCAGCGAGCCAGAAAAATTTCCGCGATGTTCGGTTTCTGTCATCAACAGATACAAAGGAACTCGATACAGCGTTCTTCCATGCATCAAAACCCAATTTAATTACTGGTGACACTACACATTCCTTCCACGCATGTGTGACACGGATCTCGACGCGAGTCTACTCGGTCCATGATTCACTGCAATGGCAACGCTCAGATAGACTAGCGCTCATAGACACAAGGAGGCTACTGGCGGATGGCAAGCGATATGTCACCTGCCCCCACGAGGTCGAGCAGTGGGGTGAGGTCACAAACTCTGGCGCGATCACTCGACGTTCTGCAAACTCTCGCAGATGGCAAGCCACGAACTAGTCAGGAGCTTGCTGATAACCTTGGACTACACCGCTCCGTCATATACCGAGCCCTGCGTACATTCGAAGACTATTCGCTGGTGACGCGCGCCGCCGACGGACGATTCCTGTTGGGTCTGGGAATGGCGGGTCTTGCTAAAACAGCTATGGGGGATCTCGAGGCGCAGATTGAAGCTGTACTTCAGGAGCTGTCGAATGTTTCTTCCGCCACGGCGATCTTCTGCGGCCCCCAGCGCGAAGAGGCTGTTGTACTGACTTCCACTCGTCCAACGCAGCGGCTAGCGTCGGTCGCCATCAGGGTGGGTATGCGATTCTCCTTGACGCAAAGTGCTCCTGGTCTCGCAATTCTTGCACTACAGCCGCCTCGAGAACACGAAATCGATGAGGTAGCACTGGCGCGGCAAACCGGGTTTGTTCACACAAAAGGTGCCCCATTTGTCAGCCTTGAAGTAGTTGCAGTGCCTGTAGAGATGCCAGATGGACAAGAAGCGAGTCTCTCATTAATCTTCCCTACAGATGACGGTGATGTGGCAGTTATGTTTCGCCACCTGCGAGCCTATAAAGAGCGACTGACGACCCCAACAGAAGCCTGGGAAATCTAAGCGGCTTCTTCCCGTGCTTTCGTCCCATCACGATCGGGACTTGTTTTTCGAACCCTGCGGTAGATAGCCGCAGGGTTTTGCCATGCCGGTACTGCGGCCGTTGAATTCGGTTGGCTATCCGAATTGCGAAGTATCCCAAATAATCGCTCCAAACTATTGCGTGAGTAGAATCACTCCACTAGATTCGTAGCTCACATAGAGAGCATAGAAAAATGTATCTGCTCGTATATAGAGCACGAGCGTAGAGTCTAGCGCAGACAGTGACCACGGAAGGAACACACGCTTATGAAGAACATCGGTATTGTTGGAGCAGGAGTTGCAGGACTGCACCTTGGGTTGCAGTTACGGCAACACGGCATCCCAGCGACGATTTACACCAACCGCACGCCAGAGCAGGTTCGCGACGGACGTGTCATGAATAGCGTGGCGCATATGCACGTGACGGTCGCCCTTGAAGAAGACTTGGGCATCAATCACTGGACCGAAGAGCATTACTACTACGACGTGCATTATCACTACAACGGGTGGGGCGAAAAGCGTACATACCAGGGCTACTTCTCCGCTCCTTCGCGCACGTTAGACTACCGGATCTACCTGCCACGTTTGATGGAGGACTTTGTCGACCGTGGTGGAAAGATCGAATATAAGGACCTATCGGTCGCTGATATTCAGGACTTGTCTGAACGGCATGATCTTGTCGTGGTTTCAACTGGAAAAGGTGAGATTGGTGCCCTCTTCCCCAAACGTGCAGATAAGTCCCCATACGATCGTCCACAGCGTCAGCTTGCGGTCGGATTCTGGAAGGGTGTGCGTCGCCCCGAGAGAAACGGCGTTGAAATCAGCGTTATTCCCGGCGTCGGCGAACTCTTGGCGATCCCGATGTGGTCGTTCAGCGGTGACACAACAGCTCTACTGTTTGAAAGCGTCCCCGGCGGTCCACAAGAGATACTGACTCAGCAAAAAAATGACGACGATCCAGAAGCGTACCGCCAACTGACCTTGGAGATGCTGGAGACCCACCATCCAACTGTTTTCGAACGAATTGATCACTCAGCTTTCGAGCTGCAAAGCGATAAGGATCTTCTCCAGGGTGGCGTCACGCCAGTGCTCCGAGAGGACTATGCGCGCCTACCGAATGGTAAATTTGTGCTTGGACTGGGCGACGTGCACCTGACGATGGACCCAGTCCAGGCACAGGGCGCGAACTCCACTGCCTTCTCAGCTCGCGTCGTCGGAGACGCGGTCCTCGAAGACGACGTCTTCGACGAGCAGTTCATGAAAAAGGTTGCCATGCGCCGTGCGGAACGCTTGGAAGCGTCCAGTGACTGGATCAATACGATGATCCAGTCGCCAACCAATCCTCAGATTCCAGCGTTGTTCTCCGCGATGGTGGAAAGTCAAGAGCTCGCTAATGAATTTACCGAGAACTTCAACTACCCGATTGCACAACTTACATTAATAGGTAGTGAAGAGCGCGCCGAGGCTGCCATCAAACGCACTTCGGAAAACGCAAAAGTTTCGGCTAGATAAGCAAGGGATCCACATGCATAAATTAGTCGTTCTGTATTCAGAACCCGAAGATCCCGACGCGTTTATCGAGTATTACACGACGAAGCATCTACCTTTGGCAGCAAAAATTCCAGGCATGCTGAGTTGGAGATACTCAATTGAAATATCCGATTCACCAGAAAACAAAGCCCCATACTTCGCAATATTTGAAGCAGAGTTTGAAACGAAAGAATCTTTCATGTCTGCTATGTCATCACCGGAGGGACAGGCCGTGACCGAGGATGTCCCCAACTATGCAACCGGTGGAGCCACCGTCATCGACTATTCCATTTCAGGAGGAGAACAATCATGACTAACCTAAACGAAAATCAATTGCAGTTCCGTCAGGCAATGGCCCATCTTGCCGCTGCCGTCAACATCGTTACAACAGAAGGGCCACACGGAAAACTTGGCATCACTGTCACTGCCGTGTGCTCAGTCACGGACTCCCCACCAACCGTGCTTGTCTGCGTAAACCAGAGAAGCGCCGCACACGATATCTTCCAGAAGAACGGGAACGTTGCAATTAACGTTCTTGCCGGCGAGCAAAGCCAGCTCGCTCAGCATTTCGCTGGTGCCACCGAGGTCCCCATGGAGGAACGGTTTGCCTGGGATATCTGGGACGATGATGCAAAGGCCCCTAGTCTTCGTGATGCGAGGGTCGCCCTCGTCGGAAGAGTGAGCGACACCTATTCACGCGGTACCCATACTGTGATGTTTGTTGAAATTGATTCGATCCGTACTCGTAACGAGGCGGAAGCCTTGATTTACGATAGCCGCGACTTTCACAAAGTGAGCCAGTTGACCGCTGTCTAACTTCGACAGGTGCGGGCGTCTTGGTTGCAAGGCGCCCGCATTCGCCTATCTTTGGACTGAGCCATGGACACTAATCAAGCTCAAGACCCTCACGCTGGTGCGTTAGGAAAAGAGCCTGCGGCGACACGTGGAAGCCCCGGAGTCAGGAGAATTCTTGGGAACACGCCAGAACAGGCGCAACAGGTTGGCACAATGTTGTTCCATCCTCATCGGCTCCAGATTCGTAGTGGTGGTAGCGCAGGATTCGAAATGGCTACCAGTAGTCTGGATGTTGGGCCATTTACGATCGGGACGCTTGAGTACAGCTCGCCGGTCACCATTGCCACAGCGCCTTATGAGTCTTTCTACCACGTTAACGTAGCGCTCAAAGGGGCGTTCAGAACGGTCGCTGGGTCGCAGCAACTTACTGCCAATCCGGTACGGGCGGGAGTTTATCGGCCTGATGTCGATACCGCGATCAGTGGATGGGAGTCGCCATGTTTAATGATGGCGATCAAGATAAACCGGACAGACTTTGAGCGTATATCTGCGGTTTTTCTTGGGCTAGAGACACCAGTGCTTATTGATTTCTCTTTGCCCCTGCGCATCGACCAAGGCCTGGGGCTCGAATGGATGAGCTCACTGCGTAGGCTTTCTCGCCTGGCGCACCAGCCCTGGTCGCAACCTCTCGTTACGGGACAGTTGGTAGAAGAGGCAGTTATTGGGCTCCTCAGATCAGGCCAGCATTCGTATCAAGATCTTCTCAATCTGGCCCCACCGGTTCCTAACAGTTCGTTGCAGCGTGCTGTTGATCTCATTGAGAGCGTCCCTGAAGAAGCTCTTACTTTAGAATCCATTGCGTATGTTGCAGGAGTCAGTGGCAGAGCGCTTCAGCTGTCTTTTCGCAAAGAACTCGGTGTCTCACCAATGCAGTATTTGAAAGCCTGCCGTCTCGACCGTGTAGCAGAAATTTTGTTGGCATCTGCCCCGGATGGCCCATCAGTCGCCGATACTGCGCGTCGCTTGGGTTTCACCCACATGGGGCGCTTCGCAGCTGATTATGCTGCCCGACATGGTGAGTTACCTTCGACGACTCGCCAAAAATAGTTGGATATCCACTAAACGAAAGTCTGATGACGAATGTGGCTCATCCGCTTACGCTAATTACAGATACGTACACCGTGACCTGAATCACGAAAACAAGATGCGTGGTCACAAACATACCATTTTCTTAGAATCATCCAAGGAGCTTTCTTATGGAGACCGTCACAACTGCCCGCTTTCTCCCGCCGAACGTCAGCGAAGAAGATTTCACGGCTGCGATCAGTGAATTCCGTGAGGCAGTGGGGAAAGACTTTGTACATACCGATGAGGAAACTGTCAGTCAATACGACGATGCATTTCCAGTCACGAGTGACGATGAGTTCAAGGGCAGTGCTGTTATCTGGCCCGGAAACACCGAGGATGTACAAAGGATCGTTCAAATTGCTAATAGGTACATGATTCCTCTGCATGCTTTTTCTGCAGGGCGCAATCTTGGGTATGGGGGCTCTTCGCCGCAGGTGACAGGTAGCGTGTTGCTGCACATGGGGAAGCGAATGAACCGCGTGCTAGAAATCAACGAAAAGCTTGCCTATGCGGTGGTTGAGCCCGGAGTCGATTACGCCAGTCTGTATGAAGCTGTTACCGAGGCTGGGGCTGCATTGATGATCGATCCCGCCGAACTGGACTGGGGCAGCGTTATGGGCAACGTCATGGAACATGGGGTTGGCTATACCCCGTACGCGGATCATACGATGTGGCGCTGCGGCATGGAAGTCGTCCTTGCCGATGGAGAAGTGCTGCGGACCGGCATGGGGGGAATGCCAACCTCGGAAGCGTGGCACCTTTACTCCGGAGGGTTGGGCCCATCAGTCGAAGGACTGTTCGAGCAGTCTAACTACGGCATCTGTACTCGCATGGGCATACAGCTGATGCCCAAACCTGAAGAGGCTGTGAGTTTCGCCATCCATTTCGAAAATGAAAGCGATCTGGAAGCGATTATGGAGACGACGCTCCCGATGCGTATTGGTATGGCTCCGCTTCAGAACGCACCAATTGTTCGCAACGTAGTGTTTGATGCCGCTTGTGTCTCCAAGCGCAGCGACTGGCAAGAAGACGACGGCCCACTGACTGATGAGTCGCTTGAAAAAATGAAGCGAGGACTCAATATTGGGTACTGGAACGTCTATGGTACCTGTTATGGTCCACGCTGGCTCATCGATAATTACCTTGAAATTATCCGCGATGCCTACCTGAAAATTCCCGGTGCGAGATTTGAGACCACCGAAACGCTCCCTTACTCGGAGGACAACCCCGCAAGTGATTTACTGAAAGCGCGAGACGAGCTGAACCGCGGTGTGCCAAACCGCCACTCCGCAAGCGTCTTTGAATGGTTCCCCGATGCTGGGCATTTCTTCTATGCGCCTGTTTCAGCACCCAGTGGGGAGGACGCGGCAAAACAGTTCAGCGATACGAAACGAATCACTGATCAGTACTCCAAAGACTACTTGGCCCAGTTCATTATCGGCTTGCGTGAAATGCACCATATTTGTCTGCCGCTCTATGATTCTTCCGATCCCCAGAGTCGCGACGAAACTTTGGATATGACCCGTAAACTCATCGATACAGGCGCGAAGGAAGGATACGGCATCTACAGGGCTCACAACGTGTTGGCCAAGCAGGTCGCTGATACTTACAGCTTCAATAACCACATTCAACGCCGCTTCAATGAACGGATTAAAGACGTTCTTGACCCCAACGGGATACTGAATCCGGGCAAGGCCGACATCTGGCCAGCCCGGCTGCGCGACTAGACTTTTCGCCTGAATTTCGGTCCTACAAAATGCTCCCGGGAAGTTGTGCCTGATGCGTCAGGCCAACTTCCCGGGAGCAAATATGTCTACTTTTTTAGTTGGCCACCGTGAAACGTGTACCGGCGTGCTGTGGATTTTCTGCTTCATCGAGCAGAGCGACGGCGAAGTCCTCTGCTGAGATTGAATCTCCGACTGGATAGTCCTTGCCCATCGTGTATTCGCCGGTGCGTTTGCCCGGTTCGATCATGGGGGCCGGCGCCAGCATCGTCCAGTTCAGGCTTTCTGCGTTACGGTACAAATCAAGAACTGTTGCGAATGTTTGTGCTTCGGCTAAGAACGACTCAGGCAGATCAGGACTGTCTTTGAGCTGCGTTGTTTCGTCTACCTGTAGACCGCCTGCCCCGCCCACGACCAGCATGCGACCGGTTGGTCCGGCGGCGATGAGTGCCTTGTGGTTGGCGATGTCATCTTCGTACGAACCCGTACGCCCAGAAACGACGGAGATGATCGTCAGGTCTGTTTTTGGGTCGTTGATCAGTTCGACAACCTTAGCAGTGTCGGCAAAATTCAGTGGGTTCTGGCCATTGCGAGAATAGCCGCTCACTGTGTGGCCACGGTCCCTGGCTTCCGCGATTGTGCGGGATCCGACCATTCCGGTATCGCCGAGTACTACGATGTTCATCTGTTCTCCTCAAACTACGTTGACTGACGTTCAATTCCGTTACCATGGTAACTATCAGTAACCGGATACCTCAACGTAACTAGGGATGGCAGGGGCTTATGAGTGTTGGACACGATGAGAAGTTCGATATAACTGTTCAGGGATGCCCATCTCGTAGCGTGCTGCGCCACGCTACGGATCGGTGGACGCCGTTGATTGTTCCTGCACTGGCCGGCGGCGCCCTACGCTTCAGTGCTCTCAAAGAAGCGGTGGCAGGAGTCTCATCCAAGGTCCTCACCGAAACCCTGCGCTCACTGCAACGTGACGGGTTAGTGCACCGCGAAGTCTTCGTTGATCACACGCCGATCCGAGTGGAGTACGAGCTCACCGAACTAGGGCGCACATTGATTCTGCCTCTAGCGGCTCTGCGCACCTGGGCCGAAACGTATGCCCCGGATGTCTTGAAAGCGAGGGACGTATACGACGCAGGCAGCGAGTGAACTTTTGGAGGACCGTGAGGTACGCGTACTATACGTCGAGGTTACCTACAGAGATTGCTTTCGGTGACGTTGCCGCAGAACAGGCAAATGGGCTAATTGCTTGTTTCAGGCCCGTTTCTTGATGGTGATTCTCAGTTTCGTACGGCCGGTGCTTTTGGTCTGAGATATCGTCTCAATGCACTGGTATGGCGATAATGTCGCGTTGAAGGGCGGCGGACTTGATGCGCTTGATGGCTGCATTCATCGTGCTCATCGGGACGCTTGCGCATGCCCGGATGGGTGAGAGCCCGTTGGTGCGGGGTAATGGGGTCATCAAGTTTCTTAATGACTTTGGCGGCTAACAACTTGCCAGCAAGGGCCCGTAGTGCCGCCCAGTAGGTGTTCGCCGTTTTAGGATACAAGGGCATTCTGCCGGGCCGCGGATTGACGACGAGGAGCTGACCGAAAATTGACCCTGAGGACACTGATGGCCCTGTCCAGACCGAGTTCAGTTTTGGGCTGTAGTCCGCTATAATGGCGAGGTTGCTGTCTGTCCCCAGATGGGTCAGACGCTTGCACTAGAACCTCCTGTTACGGAAAGCCCGTGACCACTTAGTCCAAAGGAGGTGGGTTCACATGCGTGCATATGAACTAATGGTGCTCATCGATCCAGAGATCGACGAGCGTACCGTTGAACCAACATTGCGTAAGTACCTCGATCAGGTTATCGAGGGCGGCGGAACCGTTGACGAACTCGATGTATGGGGTCGTCGTCGCTTGGCCTACGAAATCCAGAAGAAGGACGAAGCGGTTTACGCTGTCGTAAGCTTCAACGCTACTCCTGAGCAGTCTCAGGAACTGGATCGTCAGCTCAGCCTGAACGAAATCGTGATGCGTACAAAGATCATCCGTCCGGAAGATCAGAAAATTACCCTCTAAGTTTTAGTACCACTACCTGCTACGCATAGGAGCGTGTCATGGCCGGAGAACCATATATCACTGTGGTTGGCAACCTGGCAGGTGACCCGGAACTGCGGTTTACCGCATCGGGGCACGCGGTTGCGAACTTTACGATTGCTCAGACTCCAAGAACGCGAAATCAACAATCCGGTGAATGGATTGATGATGAAACACTGTGGGTTCGGGCGTCCGTATGGCGTGAAGCGGCCGAAAACGTAGCAGAAACGCTGACCAAAGGTGCGCGAGTCATTGCGCACGGTCGGTTGAAGGCTCGGTCATTCGAAACCAAAGATGGTCAACAACGGACCAACTGGGAACTAGATGTTGACGAGATTGGCCCATCACTTCGCTGGGCTACCGCACAGGTCAACCGCACACCACGTTCTGGTGGCGGAGGATTCGGCGGCGGTGGCGGCGGCCAGGGTGCACCCGGTGGAAACTGGGGCGGCCCACCAGTCGGAGGCGGAGGCTGGGGACAGTCTGCACCGAGCAACGACCCGTGGGGTGGGGGAAGTCAGGCCGGATCCTGGGATCAAGGCAACGACGCCCCTCCACCGTTCTAAACACATTCCATAATCATTTCATTACCATCCCGCCAACCGGCGGGCTCCAGGTTATAGCTATAAAGGAGCACCAAGATGGCTAAGGCTGAAGTTCGCAAGCCGAAACCAAAACCGAATCCGCTGAAAACAGCGGAGATCGACTACATCGACTACAAAGATGTTGCTTTGCTACGCAAATTCATCTCCGATCGCGGCAAGATTCGTGCACGTCGCGTCACCGGTGTGACCGTCCAACAGCAGCGCAAAATTGCGCAGGCAATTAAAAATGCCCGCGAAATGGCACTGCTGCCGTACTCCGGTTCCGGCCGCTAAACGCTGATCAAGGGAGAGAAATCATGGCACAGCAAAAAGTCATTTTGACGCAGGAGAAACCGGGCCTCGGCTCGGCCGGCGATGTTGTTGACGTCCGCAACGGCTACGCCCGCAACTACCTGATCCCACGCGGCGAAGCTGTCCGTTGGACCGCAGGCGCGCAGCAGCAGGTTGAAGAGCTACGCGCAAACACCGCTGCTCGTTCGGCACGCAGTCTCGAAGCCGCACAGGCTCAGGCTGCACAGCTGGCAGAAGCACCAATCCAGGTTCAGATGCAGGCCGGCAGCACCGGCCGTCTGTTCGGTTCCGTCACCACCTCGGCAATTGCTGATGCAGTTGCAGACGCCGGGAAGGGCGACGTTGACCGTCGTTCCATCATCGGTGCAGGTGACATCCGTGCACTGGGCACCTACCAAATTCAGATTCGTCTGCACGAAGACGTACTCGCTGAAGTAAAATTGTCGGTTGTACCGGCACCGAAGAAATAAGTTTCTTCACTCTTTTTGGGCGGGCCTCCTCGTGGGGTCCCGCCCAAAATTGTTGTACGCCCGGCATGGGCACTTACTTGGAGGTGGAAGTCCTCTGGAGGAGAAGATGGTTTAACTCCTAGCCGATGGCAACTGCTGCATCGTGAGGT
>NZ_BAAGSP010000043.1:0-14655 GCF_054782375.1 Yaniella soli | reverse complement strand
GGCCCGCGGCTTCCGAAACCCCCACAACTACCGACTCAGAATGTTGCTGATCGCAGGCGGCCTAGACCACCAACCCCACCCTTAAACCGGAAGAGCCCATAAACAACGTCATACCGCCCAGCGGGTCTTTGACCGCTTGGTGACCGAGCACGATTATCCAGGCTCGTATTCCCCAGTCCAGCGCTTTGTGAAACAATGGCGTGCTGAACACCGCCAACCCTCGGAAGGCTATGGTGAATTGGATTGGTCTGCGGGGACCATCCAGGTCGATTTCGGCCAAGCCGAAGCGATTATCGCCGGAGTACGGTTGGTGTTGCACGTGTTGGTGGTGACGTTCCCGTTTTCCAATATGCGCTTCGCCCAGGCCTACCGCGGTGAGACCGCTGAATGCGTCTGCCACGGGCTGCGCACTATTTTTGAACACATCGGGCTAGTACCCACCCTCATGATTTTCGACAACGCCACCGGAATCGGGAAACGCGTCGCCGATAAAGTCATTGAAACCACGTTGTTCTCAGCGTTCCGGTTACATTACCGCACCCATTCTCGGTACTGTAACCCGGCGTCTGGCCATGAGAAAGGTAGCGTGGAAAACGCGGTGGGGTTCTTACGTCGCAATCTTATGGTGCCGGAACCCCACGCGGTGTCCTTGGAAGCACTCAACACCACGTTATTAGCCCAATGCGACGAATTAGCCGGTGAACAGCATTACCGGCATGATGTCCCCATCCGCCAGTTATTTGACCAGGATCTGGCGGCGTGTTTACCGTTACCCGGCATCGGATTTGACCCGGTGCGCTATGAACCCCGCAAAACGGATAAACGCGGGTATATCACCGTGGAATCCAACACCTATGCCGCCGGCCCAGCATTCCATAGCCGGGCGTTGACCGTGGGCATCCGAGCAGACACCATCGAGATCCTCGATGAACACGCCAACCCAGTGGTGACCTTCCAACGTGTATTTGGTCATCACCCCGACACAATTTTCCAGCCAGCAGCCCTCTTACCCCTCTTAGCAACCAAACCTGGTAGTTGGTCACACTCCCTGGTCCGGACTGCTGTATCAGACCCGTTACGCGACTGGTTAGATACCGCCAGCATGCCCCAACGGCGCAAAGCCTTTACTGGGTTGGCTGCCGCGGCCCAGGCCACCGACTTTGACACCGCCACCACCGCGGCCACCACCCTGATTACCACCGGCGATACGCCCTCCAGTGCGGCCTTGGGCATGTTGGCCCGCCGGATGGCACAAGGCAGCCAGCCAACCACGACCGTGGTGAATCTGGACGTGTATGACCAACTGACCGATCGGAAGGCCACCGCGTGACCACCAGTGACGATATTCTTGCCCTGGGCAAGGAAACCTCATTGACGACCAGCGTCTTAGCCGACTGGATCCAACACGGCACCCCCAAACAACGCGAATACCTCCACGGATTATTGACCGCCGAAGTCACCTCCCGGCAAGCCTCGCGCCGCCACCGGCTGTTACGAGCCGCCAAACTGCCCACCATGAAAACCTTCGATGGCTATGACTGGACCGCAGTGCATTTCCCACCCGATTACGGCCGCGACCAGCTGACCAGCCTCGAGTTCATCGAACACGCCCAAGACCTCGTGCTCTACGGCGACGTTGGCACCGGCAAAACCCACCTAGGCATCGCCCTGGCCGCGGCAGCATGCCACCAAGGCATCCCCGCACGGTATTTCACCACCGCATCACTAGTCATGCACCTACGCCAAGCCAAAGACCACCACCGGTTAGACAAAGAACTCGCCGCCCTGGCCAGAAACCGGTTACTGGTCCTTGACGAACTGGGCTACGTCCCCATCGATGCCGAAGGCTCCCGACTGCTCTTCCAAGTCATCGCCGACGGCTACGAACAACGCAGCCTGGTGATCACCACCAACCTGGAATTCTCCCGCTGGGGCAGCATCTTCGGTGACGATACCATGGCCGCCGCTATCATCGATCGCATTGTCCACCACGGCCGGTTACTCCAATTCCGTGGGGATTCCTACCGCGTGAAAAACGCTCTGATGAAATAACCCTACCTCCACAGAAAGCACAACCAATCATGAGCCTCACCTCAGAAATACCCGACGCCCAGCAGACACACGATCACTGGCACAGCTACATCAATCAGCGCCTCGACCGCGCCAACACACTACTGGAGACAATCAGCACCACCATAGAGACCGTGGACCCACACAACCGGGAACATGCCGCAGACCTACTCGACGCTGCCATCCAAAACCTGCAGCGGCTCCACGACCGCTTCGGGCCACCACCAACCCAAGACGACCCCGACAATCCACCCTTCTAACCCCAAAAATCACTAAGGATCCGGCCATATTGCTCTTTTGGCCGGAAAACACGCTCACGTGGCCGGATTCTTACCGCTTTAATGGCCGACTTCTTATTGACAAAACACACCTGGCCATATCCGACTGAACCGTTTTGCTCCACCCAATCATCCGCGCGTGAGCGCGCACAATCGGCCCGCCCATGCGAGCACTGCGTGGATCCAAACACACCGGCGATTTCGGGTGCACCTCCCACGGTCCCACCGGCTGGTCAGCAACATAGCAATCCAACCGCTCTTTGGGGGCCTCAGGTGGACTGGCAAACAGCTACCAACATCCCTCGTGCTCACCCATCGTCCCATCAACGAGGCGCGCACCATCCAGACCCTGCAGTCGATGCTCTGCAACAAATTTCAACCCGGTCTCATCGAGTTCAAATAGCGTCGGCGGTCCAGTATCGACCATCGCCGGGAGCACATAGGTTGCACCGGCATGCTCGACGATCTGCGCATACGATAAATGTCCTCCACCAACCGGCAGTTCTACCGGTAACCAGGTGCCATCTGCATACGCAAAGATCTCTCCCTTGCCCGTGCCCGCGTGCATCACCTCGGCACAGAGCCGACCATTGTGATACCCACATGGGTCAGCAACAAACGCCAATCAATGAGGTCTTGGGTCTGAGCTAGGCCTCGAGCCGTGCAAGCGGATCTTCTGTGGCGGTTGCAGTCTTGCGACCACCACGGTTGCTGCGCCAAACATAGCCGATGGCACCCAACAGCGCTGCCCCCAGGATGACAGCCCACCAGGGGAAGCCGGGGACTTCGGATTCCATCGGAAATTCGGCGGGCTCCTCGATCTCGGTGCGTTGTCCAGTGACCAACATCCGGTGGGAGTTCACACCGATGGGTGTGCACGTCACCAGGGTCAGCAGATCTCGGCTGGTTTCCGGTACCAGGGTTTCGGTTTCATTTGGTAAGACTGCGTCAATGGTGATGACCTCGTAGTGCAGCTGTTCACCATAAGTTTCGATAGTGAAGATATCGCCGGGGACCAGGTCGGGCAGGTCGGTGAACATCCGATGGTTTGCCAGTCCCGAATGAGCGGTTATTACCGAATGAGTGCCCTCCCCACCCACGGGTAAGGCCGTGCCATACAGGTGGCCGACCCCCTTGAGTAGGGTCTCTTCCGTTGTCCCGTGATAAATCGGCATATCCACATTGATTTCCGGGATGACCACCCGGCCCATCACACCGGTTGGGACACCTTCTAATTCTCTTAGGTACTCTTGATAGGGCTGCGAGTCGAGGCCGGCCAGTCCCTGGGTGAAGGGGTCAAATGCGCCCCCGGCATTGAGGCCTGCGTTATATTCTCGGGCACTGTGCAGCACGGCGTCACGCTCGGCTTGGGTGGTCTGGTCGACTTCAATACTGTATTGGCCCAGCAGATCCGACTGATTATATTGCGAAAACCAGTTTGCCGTCATGGGATACAGCAACACCAGCACCCCCAGCAGTGCGACGGTCAGAAATTGCAGTTGATTTTTCAGCGGGGTTTTGCGTTGTGGCTTGTCAGTCATTTGCGACGATTCCTCAGCAGGTAGATCCCCCACAGCCCAAGGGCACCCACCAGCAAGATGGTACCGGCCAGGTAGAAGACCGTCGTGGTGGGACCACCGTAGTTTGGTGTTTGGTCGACAATCGACGGTTCGGCGGCGACGAAGATCTGGTGTACCCAGAACATAACGTGTTGCATGTGACGCTTCCTGCCCGTTGGGCGTGCAATGAAAATGTCTGTGCGGGGTGTATCGTTTTGGGATACACCCCGCACAGTGTGTTCAGCTCAGCAACCCTTGCGGTTACTGGTGAGTTTGGGACTTAGACGTTAGCTTTGCGGTTGCGAGCGTAGAGTCCGCCACCGAGTGCCAACAGGGCCAGACCAATGACCATGAACAGCCCGGTACCGGCAGCACCGGTCAGAGGCAGATCAAAGTCAGGTTGTTTGTCGTTATCGATCACGATGTTCTCGGTTGCAACACCAGCAGTGATTTCCACGGTTCGCACGGTCTCATCAGCCTGGTACCCGGCCGGTGGAGTAACTTCTACCAGGTAGTAGTTGCGGCTGTTTTCGGCACCGGCGTTCAACGGGCCAATCTCGATCAGGCCATCATCGTTGGTGATGAAGGTTTCTACACCATCAATGCTGATCGGGTTGGTACCAGCGTCGGCATCTGCCTGGCTGCGGAAGATCTGGAATTCTGCGCCTTCCAGACGGTTGTCGTTATCCGCATCCTCTTTTTGGATCACAACGGAACCCCAGTAGGTCTCGGCTTCAGGAGTCTCGACTTCATGGTCTTGATCGTTGACCGTGGTGAACTGGATGATGTCGTTTGTGATGACGCCGTCACCGATGTCGGCACCTTCAGCAATCGTGGTGTTGATGGTGTAGGCCAGATCGCCACCGCTGTTGGCGACGATCGCTGCACGACCGGCTTCGGTCAGTTCGATGGTCACGTTCTTGCCGTCTTCGGTCACAGTGTAGTGCTCGTCCTGAGTCCAGGCATCACCGTTGTAGGTGAAGTTCGAGACACCGGTGAAGTCCAGACGCTCATCAATCTCATCAACAAATGAGAAACGGTTCAGCTCATCGTTTGGCGCCAGCTGTGGTGCTTCAGATGAGACGTTCCATGCCACGGTGTCCCCCGGGGCGTAGGCGTTGTCGTCGGCTTCTGCATCGAGTTCTTTCTCAAGTGCGGTCA
Source organism: Yaniella soli (assembly GCF_054782375.1). Taxonomy (NCBI): domain Bacteria; kingdom Bacillati; phylum Actinomycetota; class Actinomycetes; order Micrococcales; family Micrococcaceae; genus Yaniella; species Yaniella soli. The sequence goes on along the minus strand of NZ_BAAGSP010000043.1, from coordinate 9,587 downwards.
CCGAGTTCTTCGGGTAGACGTGCAGGTCATAGGTCCAGGTGTCATCAATCGAGGTTGGAATGATGACCAGGAACGGCTCGGCCTTGCGTACGATGTTGTTATCGCCGTTGTCATCGCCTTCGGTGACAAGGTAGACGCCGATGGGCAGGTCGTCAAAAGCCACCTGACCATTGACGGTCTCGACTGGTCCTTCGACGAGTTCGAGGTCTCCAGCGACGTCGGCCGGGGTCAGATCTTCAATTTGATCCCACTGTGCAGGATCGGACAGGTCAATGTTGGTGACCCGTTCCAGTGAGAATTCCACGCCGTCCAGCGCCGGTGAATCCACATTCTGCGGTGCACCGGTTGCTGGTTCGCCAGCAACGTTGGGTTGTTCGTGTTTGTGAACCGTAATCGAGCCTTCGGCATCGACATCGATGTTGCCATTGGTGATGGTATCAGCGTGAGCAGCAGTGCCCGCACCGAAGACCGCCAGACTCGCCATGGCAAAGGTACCAAGGCCAGCCACCAGGCGCTTACCCAGACTCAGTTTCTGAGCACCCATAGTGTTCTTCCTTTCGATAGGTAATGAGTTCATGAGAGATGAGCTCAAGTCTTATTTGGATTGGCGTTGTCGGAGCGACCAGGTCAGTCCGCCCAGCACCGCCAACGCCAGGGACGCAGCCCCGATCAAAGGCCACTTGCCGGAAAACACTCCGGTCAGTGGCAGCTCGCCTGGGGCCAGTGGTTCATTGACGAACGATTCGTCAAAGACGTATTCGCGTCCGGTTCCGCTGATCTGGAACTCTTCGGTTCCAGAGATCAACTGGAACCCGGCCGGGGCTTGGGTTTCTTCTAGCGTGTAGTCACCCCAGTGCAGGCCTTCCACCCGAATGGTGCCGGCGGTTTCGATGACGTCGTATTCGCCGTTGTCAACAACTGCCAGCTCTCCGAAGCCATCCGGTCCGGATAACGACCACTCCGAATCTGCTAGTGGGTCACCGGTGGCATTGGTTTTTTCCCATTGCACGGCACCCGGCAGATCAATGTTGATGAACGTACATTCAATGGCGGTATCCTGCTCAATGGTCAGCTCACCCCCAAGGACCTGCTGGTCTTCTCCGTCGACGGTGCAGACGATCTCTTGGAGTTCGTAGCCGACTGCTGCAGCCTCCTGGCCGTCAGCACCGTAGGTTTCGGACAACTGGTAGGTGCCTTCCGCAACACGTTGGGTTTCACCGTGTTCAAAGACCAGCTCGTCATCCTCCGAGGTGGCAAACAGGTTCCAATCGGTTAGGACTTCGGGAGCGCCATATTGGGTTTCGAATGCCTTGTACAGCGTCAGGGTGGGGATCGCAATGTTTTCGAATCCAACATCGAATGCATAGTCCAGGTCAGTGCCCTGGACAGCAAAATCCACGCTATCTTCCAGCAGTTCGTAGCCATCCGGGGCAACGGTTTCTTCCAGGGTGTATTGGCCCCAGTGCAGCCCCTCCACCCGGAAGTATCCGTCACGGTCATCAGCGTCATGCTCACCGTTATCGGTGATCGGCACTTCGCCGAAACCTTCCGGACCGGTCAGCTGCCATTCGGAACCGGCCAACTGGTTGCCGTCGGTGTCGACCTTCTGCCAGACCACCGTGCCGGGTTGATCCGCATTGGTCAGCACACACTCGGTTGCAGTGCGATCCTCGAGAGTCACACTGCCATCACCGGCCACCGGAATGTCTTGTCCATCGGCTGTGCAGGTGATGTCCGTCAGGTCATAGCCGGCATCACCCGGTGCCATGTTGTCCCCGAAAAACTCCGAGATGGTGTAGTCACCCGCCTCAACGCGCTGAGTTTCCTCGTGGGCAAATTCCATGGTGTCGCCACCATCTGGCGTTGCAGTCAGCGTCCAGTCGTCGGTGTCTTCAGGCGCACCATACTTGGTATCAAATGCTTTGACCAGCGTCAGCTCGGTGTCAGACAGCGGTGCGTTGGTGAACTCACACGCGATGCTCTGACCTAGCTTCGTAACGGTGACATCAAATGTCGTGCCTTGGCCACTGTCCTGCCAGCCGTCACCATCAGTACAGACCCAGGAGGTGTCATAGTCATCTGGCAACGCAGATTCTGATCCCTCGGCCATCGCCTCGCTGATGGAAAAAGTGTCTTGATACAGTGCGGGGACAGGACCAATCTGGTGCTCCTGGCGCCCGGTGGCCGAGCCTTCGGTGATTGCTTGTGCAATCACGTCATTACCGCTGTGCATCTCGAGCGTGAACTGATCATTGTCGTCTTTTCGATCGACAACGTTTTTGGTGACCTCAATTGAGGACGGCGAACTACAGCCAGCCAAGTCCGTACTGTTCCTGAGCACGTTCTGGGGAGAACCAATCTGCTGCCACGTTGTGGGGTTGTACTTGTAAAGGTAACTCGAGGTACCCAGATAAATCGATCCGTCAGCATCGAAAGCGATACCGTTCGCGTTAGCACCGCCTGTTCCACCAAGCGTCTTCATTTCTGTGGATGATGACTGCAGTTCGTCACCGAGTGACCCCTCCAATTCGCCAGCCGTGATCGTCCCGATGGCAGCCTGGCTGCCACCACTGATGAGGAAGAAGAGGTTGCCCTGATCGTTGAAGGCCATGTCACCGTTAGCTGCGCTGATATCTTCTGTATCAATGCCAGTATTGACATAACCGACATACTGCACCGAGTTCGACGCTGCATTGTATTTCCAGATGCGGAACTGATACTCATAGACTTTTGTCTGCCACCAACCAGAGCCGTAGCTATAGCGATAATGTCTCTCATACCCGCCGAAGTAATAATCGCCGGTGTTAAGATCCACTGCACCGGCAACTAAATCACCGCTGAGCCCATGGGTGTAAGTTACTAGAGACTCTGGTGCACTACCCGGCCCATTCCAGCGGTAGATCGTTGCCCGCGTCTGGGAATCTCGATGATAAGCGTACGTTGGGGTTCCGCCGGAACCGATACCAATGCCGTTGAACGCATTGCCGGTACCCCGGGAACCAAAGTTTGCAAGTTCGGTACGTCTACCGGATGGGTTGATTTCATAGACCTGCCCTGCTCGTCCCATGCTGTACACATAACCGGGCTCACAGGTCAGCGCACTACCAGATTGTGCAGGAGCGTTCAGTGGCTCACTTTGCACCGCTTCTTGGTCCGCCTCCTCAGCAGGGGCCGGAGCTTCGGTCGGTTCGGCTGCTTCGGCCGGTTCGTCCGGTGCCGTGCTGACTGACGCTTCAACGGTGGGTTCAGGGGATGAAGACTGCTCGGTGGCAGGTGATGCTGCATCGTCGGGAGCTGTAGGCGGCACTGATGGCACTGATGTTGTCGTCTCAACTTCACTCGTGGGTGGCGTAGCGTGTTGATCGGCTACAGCGGCTCCACTGGGCAGGATCAATACTGCGGACACGAGCGCCACGGCCATTGCCGCAAATCCGCGGCGAGGCGAGGCTAACTTCATGTGGGTCCCCTCTTCAAAGTTTTCGAAATAACACCCCGGAGTCTGCGGGGTGTCAGAATAAGTGTGGTGATGTCGTTAGATGCTGGTGATGTTCTCCAAGAATCCTCCACCAACTATAGGCACCGTGCGGGAGTTTTCTCCAACGGATTTTAGCTTCCGCGCATAAATCACCCTCCCCTCCGCCCTTGCATATGCGCATGTCACCCTCGTATTCGCACTGAATCACCCGGCCTATCACCCACTGATGCTGTCGGCCCACCCGCAAGGGTCACCCTCTGGATTTTTCGCTCACCTCGCACCTCACCCGAGATCTCCAGATACTCGTATATTCAATAAAACTGCTGAGTAAATATCGGCATGAAAAATTATTTACATGTCCTTTTACGTCGAAGCCCATGACAAATTGCCCCGGTGAGGTCGGCGTAGTAGTCCGAAAGTGGGTACCAAGACACTGCTTCAGTGTGATCGCGCCTTCAGCTGGGCAAGAGTGTGCAGCCACGCTGAAGGGTCAGGGAGGCTCCAGCCACAGGAAAGGACAAGGCGCACAACTCCCGAGGGTATCGGGATGGGTCATATTGCGGCTATTCCGGTGGATAGTACCGGGTGGTTGGTCGCCGGCCGAGTACTTTTGGACGTGGATGGTGCGATCGCCCACCGCATGTTCCTCCGTGGATCCAACACCGGGCTGGAGAGCAATCGGGTCGCCACGATTCGGTGTCACGGTGTTGGCATCTTCAGGCTGAGCATCGGGTGCAATGTCCAGGCGATCACCGGATAACTCGTGCAGTTCGGGTCCGCCGTTTCGCAGGTGAGTAGTGCGGTTGCGACGACATCCAGCAGATAACCATTCAGCACAAACGGTGTCAGATCAACGACATGGTCACGGTCGGCCCTGCCGTCGGCGACGACGACTGCAAACTACACGCTGCGAATCTGCCCGGGCAGCACCGGATTCACCTGCGAATCATTCGGTATAACCACAAGATCCGCACCGAAATCAAAGCTCTGCGGCTCGCCGCCCAAGTTGCCGTAGCCGTTTCCGGCGGCCACGCGCTAAGTCAGGTGATACTACCGCGTGCCAGCAAAGAGGAACCCGGAGTCAGTCGGTGTCAGCGGGCGCTACTACTGGTCTCACCAGGGCGAACAGGCCAAATACGAGTGCTAAAGCACCAGCGATCAGGGTGATCACCGGCCAAAACGTCGTCATAGTCGCGGCAACTTCTAACCACCCGGTGAAATGCCCGGCAATCCGGTTGCTGGCGTTGGTGGTTGCAGCCATCGGATCGGCCAGCACTCCGACGGCGAACCAGCCCACCGCCGCGCCAAGTAACGCACCGACTCCGGCGACGATTTTGCGCCACATCCCCGAGGTGACCAGCAGCCCGGCGGCCGCGATCATCAACACTATTCCGAAGGGCAATAACAACGCGTGCATGGAACCACCGGACATCAGCGGGATGCAGCTGGTATTGGTGCCGACGAGCGTAAACGACACCCAGCGTTGCGATGCTGAGATGGCTGCTGTGAGTCCTGTCAGGCCAAGAGCAGCTGCCAAAAATGCTGTTCCATTATCCTTGCCCCCACCTTTGTCGATGAACATGCCTTCCTCAAATCTGCGACCACCAGCTGTCATTACTATACATCATAGTAATGACAGCAGATGCAGTGCAGGGCCGGTCGGTAGCAACACGGATTAGGCGCATGTGCGCAAAATACTTATACGGACGCAGGATCTGGTTGCATAGTCAGGCGTTTATGACGCTGCCGTACCGCAGGTAATGACACGCCGAAGTGTCGAGCCTGCTGAGCGATGGAGTAACCCATACCCTCGAGGCGATGAATCTCATTTTCTGGCATCAATAAAGCACCTGCAAATTCGTCGGCAAAGAACTCGTGCAAGTCGTAATCATTGCCTCGGGTATCTGTAAAGGAATAGTCCTCGTCAGACGCGACGGAGCTACGTTCCACTATGTGGCCTAATTCATGTGCCCAAGTAAACCGTCGACGTACCGCAGGTTCTGCCGAGTTAAGAACAATGTCAGCTGCGCCGCCAGGCTGCTTCGAGACAACCCCAGAGAAACCACCATCTAGCGGCATCTCGTACTTTACTGCATCCAGAGCTTCAGTAATGGGTCCAAGCTTAACGGGGTACTCGCCATCCCAATGCGCATCGAGCAGCACCTGTGCTTCACGATGAGCTCTTATATAGGCTAATTCGTCCATAATTCCTCCCCCGTTAGCATCTAAGTACACCAGATATCCGGCAGGATAGATGGTGGGCCGGTCCAGTTCTTGGGCATGATCTTGTGCCCCCAGTCCTTGATGATCCGGGGGGTGTTTTCACCCGGGAATTGGTCGCGGCGGATCGTGGATCGCTAATAGAGGCACGACGCCCCAGCAGATCAGATAGCGGGTTTGGGTAGGGCTTGTTTTCTAACGTGGATGCCGAGCATGAACCGCCCACCGACACCACTATTTTGGGACTGGCCGTTATCGGTTTGAGCCAACCGGATCAAACCAAGGGATGCTAGCGACCAGGAGGGGTCTGATATGACGGCATTCAACCTTGACCAGTACGCGTTATTCATTGGCTTGGATGTGGGCAAATCCGAACATCACGCCACCGCGCTCACCGCGGACGGGAAGAAGGTTTATGACAAGGCGTTGCCCAACAGTGAACCGAAATTGGTCCAGCTGCTGACCAAGCTGGTGGACCAGCACGGGCCAGCGTTGCTGGTGGTGGATCAGCCCGCTACCATTGGTGCCCTACCGGTGGCGGTGGCTCAAAGCCTGGACGATGTGGAGGTCGCTTATCTGCCAGGACTCACGATGCGCCGGGTCGCTGATCTGCACGCGGGTAGCGCGAAAACGGATGCCCGGGACGCCTACATCATCGCCGAAACCGCGCGCACCATGCCCGCCACGTTGCGAGCCATTGCGGTCTCGGATGAGCAGATCGCTGAGCTGGCCGTGCTGGCTGGATTTGATGATGATCTGCTGTCTCAGACCACCGCCACCCGCAACCGACTCCGTGGGCTGCTGACTCAAATCGACCCGGGCCTAGAGCGGGTGGTGGGACCCAAACTCGAGCACGCCGGGGTGTTGGATGCCCTGACCCGCTGGCCCACCCCGCAGGCCCTGAAGACCGCTGGGCGGGGTCATGTGCGCAAGCGTATTGCTAAACACAATCCCCGGCTGGCAGCCAAGCTCACGGACGAGCTGTTTGCCGCTTTGGATGCTCAGACGGTGGTCGTGCCCGGCACCAGTGCGGCTACCACTATTGTGCCGATGTTGGCATCCCAGCTGGCCGAGCTGTATACCCAGCGGGCAGCGGTGTTATCGCAGGTGGAAGCGTTGGTTGATGCGCACCCTCTTTCCCCGGTCCTGACCTCCACGCCAGGTGTGGGTGTCAGGACTGCTGCTAGACTCCTGACCGAAGTTGTGGGGTAAAGAGTTCAAGACCGCCGGCCACTTGGCTTCCTACGCCGGTATCGCACCCACCACGCGGCGCTCAGGTACGAGCATCCGTGGGGAATTCGCCAACCGCGGCGGCAACAAACGCCTAAAATCCACCTTGTTCAATAGCGCCTTTGCCTCCTTGAAGTCCAAAGACCCGACCTCGCGCACCTACTATGACAAGAAACGCGCCGAGAAGAAAACCCACAAGCAAGCAGTCATCGCCCTAGCACGACGGCGCCTCGATACCCTGTATGCCATGCTGCGCGATGGCACCTTCTACCAAGCCCCCACACCTCAAAAAACGGACCATAATCTTGCCAAAGCCGCTTGACAAAAATGATAGAGGCACCCCCCGTCACATCATAACTCATTTCCAGGGACGAGAATTCACCTGCGCAAAACATGTGGATTGTGGTGTGAGTTATTCACAGGCTATCAATTTGTGTCACTGCATAGCTATAGCTCCACGCTGCTAGCGCTTTTCAGCGCACGTCAGTGAATGCATAGACACATCGGCGAAATGCTTCCGCCTGTTCAACCGCCTATGGATTGAGCCGGTGCAGACCATACCGGATTCGCCCTTGCATGACTCAAGCAAACTTACCGTTGAACCAGATTGGACGACGATTAATCGGCTCTCCCGAGGACCTACGATTGGTTACACGCAGTGCACCCAGCGCCAGATCCGTGCAACGACGCCTTTGCAACATCACATCGGAAAAGCCATAATGACGACGTCAGGGTCATTTGCGCTCTACTCGGGCTAGTCGTGGTCCAGATACGCGGACTGAGCGCCGCCTCTCATCTCAACAACCACGGCATCGACATAGCAGGCAATGCAGCCGGTGTACGACATACAGTTCCTTGCCCTACCATCAAGGGACCAGCCGTTGTCCTCATAGTCGAGGTCACGGACCTGAAATCGCACCACACCGGGCTCAGGATTCGTGACGGCGGTGATAGTGCGCTGCGGTGAACCTTTGCTGAAACCCTCTAAACTGTTGACGCCTGATACGTCATAAACGTCTCAAGCTGCTGTTGAGCCCAGGCGTTTTCACATGAGAGCCGTTCACCAGAGTATGGAAAACCGAACCTCAGAGCTCTAATTCGCCGTCAAAACCCCGTTTTCATACTGGGCCGGTGTTGCAGTCCAGGACCTGTCGGTGCCGTCTACGGTGACTGTTACCATCTCTAATTCAGGGTGACTGTCCAACGTAGCTTCAAAGAAACCAAAACCGAAATCCTGGAGGCCGCCGTCGCTATTGGGGGTCACGAAATACTCAGTGAGTGCTGCGTCCTCTAACGTAATGATGATCTCCCCGGGCTCACCGGCGGCAAACGAGTCAGCATGGTAGTGCGGATGCACGATAGCATCGGGGCATGCAGCATCGTGATGGTCTAGATAAGTCTGCGTTACGTCATTGACCAACTGATCATCCGCGCTGCTGGGTTCAGGTAGCTCCCATGCCACACAGTATTTATCCCACGCTGCTTCGGGACGGCCGTCTGCGATCGCTTGTTCTTTGGCTTCAGCGGGATCGGTGATGCTGGCCAATTTTGACTCAGGTGATGACTCGGCATCAGAGATGGTTTCATGGGCCTCGCGATCATTTTTCAGCTGTTGAGCCTCAAGCACGTCCGATAGCCCCTCGACGTGCGCCTGAGCAGCCTCATCTTTTGCGGCGTCCACAGAACCGCAGCCGGTGAGTGCCGCTGCCGTGACAGCTAAGGCAGCAATGACAGTGCCATTGCCTTTCATGGTCGAACCCCCAGTGGTGATGGTGTGAGTCCGGCCAACCTATCATGGGACACCATTATCAAATGCAGAGTTACCCAATGACTGACAAGGGCGAATACCAACCATCAGATCGAAGGAGTCACCGGCGGTGATGGTTTCGGTGAGCACACCCATCTGGTGGACTTCACAGGTATCTAGGTCATCGCCGGATCCGTCGCCTTGGCTGAAGACGAACTAGGTCCAGGCTTCGACTTCGGTCAGTCTGGACCAGGTTACTTCTGAGGGCCAGTCGGAGCGGGACGACAGGAAAAGCTTCAGTGCTTCTACTACGGGACTAACCAAAACTGCGAAGGTCAGTGGAAGTGAACTAGCCTGGCGCGCAGATCTCGATCGCGACCCTGTGTTGCATAGTGGTGTCACTTTATTAGTTGCTTGCGATGCTCCTATTCCATTACTGGTATGACGAAGCTTTCTAAAGCACTTACTTCAACAATGCTTTTAGAGAAGCTAGCTTCAGGGACCGATGCCAACAGGCTTAACGGCGAGTTATCGGAGTCATCGGATGCTTTAGGTAAATCTGAACGAGGTGTTTCCCACCAGTCGAGTAATGCCGCAGCGATTTTTTCCTGCGGGCAATCAACACTCCTAGAAATAAGCTTCTGGTTGATCTCCGCAAGTACATTTATGATCTGTCCGTTGCGGAATTGAAAAGCCGGATAGTACCTGGTGCCCCCATGCTCGATTTCGATGATCACCTTATACCGGCGATAAGTATTCAGCAGTTTCCGTTGCGCAGCTTGTTTAGCTCGGGCTTCTTGCTCTTCTGTTCGAGGTTTCCCTATCTGCCAGACTGAGGTGAGACACCCGGACTGATGGTTAGATGGCTGGGGCACTGACTAAAGGAGCACCCAGTATGACCTTGACAACGACGAC
>NZ_BAAGSP010000042.1:0-15306 GCF_054782375.1 Yaniella soli | reverse complement strand
TCGGAAATCTCAGTAAATGAATGTCCTTGTTTCCATAGTTCCCAGACTCGGCGGCGTTGGGTCTCCGGAAGTCCAGGCCGTCCTATTTTCGCCATAATCCACCTCTAACATAAGTTGACTAGGGGTGTTGCACTGACGGTTTGAGTCTAGAGCGGCTTTTTTTAGGAACTCATTTTCCATCCGCAACTCACGAACCTCAGCTTCTAACTCCGCTAGCCGCACCCGATCCGAGGGCTTCAGCTCCGGTTCGGGCTCTGGGTTTTGTTCCCGATACAGCTTCACCCAATTGCCCAGAGTGCCCTCATTGATCTGGAGTTCTTTGGCCACTTGCGCGATCGGCCGGTCGTTTTGCACGACCATCTGCACAGCCTCAGCTTTGAACTGCGCACTGAACTTCCGACGTGGTGATGTTGCCATAAATATGATCCTGTCTGATAATCAGCAACCTGTCCACATTCTTTGATACACCCCAAAAGCGCTCTTTTGACGCACTTGTCAAGGAGGGCTTTGAATGTGACTGAGCAGATGTTGGTAGGGGGCGGACACAGGAAGCGTGCATGGGCCTAGATTAGGGCAACAGTGAAGCGACGTTATTGCGATCTAACTAACGATCTAATTATGGGTAGGTTTCCACATCCCTAAGGTTGTCTGCAAGACCACTACGTTTGGTCCATCAGCGTCCCAGGCTTGCCGCAGGCTATCTTCCAGGCCCGCTGCGTCAGTTATAACAGCTGGTATTCTGAAAGATTCGGACAGTGCAACGAAATCTGGTCGAGCAAGTTCGGTCGCGGTAGCTTGACCGAAGGTGTCTTGCATATACTCGCGCAAGATCCCATACCCTCCATCGTCAACAATCAGCCAAGTCACAGGAGTGTTATGTTGTCGCGCGGCGGCCAGCTCAGCGATGGAATACATTGCGGAGCCGTCGCCTGAAACGGCAAGTACACGTTGACCCAGACCGATTGCGCCACCAAAAGCACTTGGAAAGCCGTACCCAATGCCTCCGGCGCCTTGGCCCGAGTGCATAGTGCCTGAGCGCGCGTCCCATACATTCCAGGCCCAGTAGCCGGCAATGGTCATATCCCAGTAGGTCAGTGCACCATCAGGGACGGCTGCACGAATGGCATCCATGACACCGATCTCATGCTTTAGATCTTGATCCTGCAAGCGCTGCTCAATGCGATGACGAACAGCTTCAACCAGTTGGCTTGAAGTCTGCCCATCCCAGCTGCTAGTGGCAATCGTCTCGGCGTTATCGAGTGTAGAGATGAGTTCCCCCAACGCTATACTTGCATCTGCGCGGATCCCTAGGCCGGGATAATTCGACTCCAACACCCGAACATGAGCATCTATCTGGATGAACCTGCCGCGGGGTTGCATGGTGAAATAATTTGAGCTCACTTCCCCAACAGACGTTCCAACCGCTAGAAGAACGTCTGCGTTTTCGAGAACTTCAGTTACATACCGATCCTCAATCCATCCACCAAGCGATAGTGGATGATCATAGGACAAAGCCGAATTTCCGCCGGGGGTACAGATAACTGGGGCATCCAGAATTTCAGCTAGTTGTTGCAAGTTATTCTGGGCAACGTCGCCAGAACGGCGCACACCCCCACCAGCGATAATGGCCGGGCGCTCGGCTTGCGATAGCATCTCGGCTGCACGAGCGACAGATCCCGGATGTGGCGTGAGGTGGGGAGCCTCTATTTGAAGAGTTCCGGGTGTCGGGAGTGACGTTTCATCGAGGAGCACGTCTTCTGGTATTTCTACCCATACTGGCCCTTGGGGGGCAGTCAGGGCGGTTCTCCAAGCGTCCTCAATCGCATATGGGATCGAGGAGGCTTTATGGATGGTTTCCTGTGACTTCGTCACGTTGCTGGCTGATGTTTTTTGGTCGTCGAGTTGGTGCAATAGGCCTTTGCGGCGCCCTCCAAGGCCTGTTTCGGGAATTTGCGAAGATATAATCAACATGGGCACTCCTGAAGCGTAAGCTTCCTGGATTCCTGCCAGTGCGGTCAGTGCCCCCGGGCCGGTCGAGACAAAGAGTATCCCTGGCTGATCGGTTGCTCGTGCGTATCCATCGGCTGCGAAAGCAGAGTTATTCTCTACACGGGAGGAAAAGAAGGTCAGATCGCTTCGCGTGAGTGCATCAAACAATCCGAGCGCGTGCTGTCCCGGGATCCCAAATACCGTTGTGGCACCCAAAGCAGATAAGGTCTCAACGACGAGGTCGCCACCGTTTTTCATAATATCTCCAGACTGTATTGGATCGTGTGTATTAGGCGTTCGCGCGCAGATCTGCCATGAGACTCAGCAAATCGTAGGATGCGTGGGCTGCTGCGATACCGGTAAGTTCGGCATGGTCGTATCCAGGTAGCACTTCAACGACGTCTGCGCCCACCAGGTTTAGGCCGCGTAGACCACGGAAAATCTCGAGCAGTTCGCGGCTGGTCATGCCGCCGGCTTCTGGCGTTCCAGTTCCCGGTGCATGGGCAGGGTCCAAAACATCGATATCTAACGAAATGTATAGTGGACTATTCCCGATGCGGTCACGCAACATTGACACCACTTCGCCAACTCCCTTATGAAAGATGTCCGCGCTGGAGACAATGCCGAAGCCGAATGCTTCGTCATCATCGAGGTCTTTCTTGCCGTACAGCGGTCCGCGGGTACCTACGTGGCATAATGCTGAAGAGTTGATGACGCCTTCTTCGGCTGCTCTACGGAACGGTGTTCCGTGGGTGTAGTCAGCTCCGAAATACGTGTCCCAAGTGTCTAAATGGGCGTCAAAATGCAGCAGTGCTACTGGTTCACCTGCGCGCTTTGATGCGGCTCGAAGTAATGGCAGAGCTATGGTGTGGTCTCCGCCAATGGTCAGCAGCGTGGCTCCATCTTCTGTCAGAGCAAGTGCATCTTCCTCTATTGAGGAGATGGCTTCTTTGATATTGAAGGGATTGAGAGCCATGTCGCCGGCGTCAGCAACTTGAACCTGGGCGAATGGTGAAGTAGAGGTACCAGGGTTGTATGGTCGAAGTAGTCGGGAAGACTGGCGAACATGCGAAGGGCCGAAGCGGGCCCCGGGGCGGTACGAAACGCCAGTGTCGAAAGGTGCGCCAATAATTTTAATATCAGCAGTGCGACCCTCGGTTTCTAAATCGCGTAACCGTGGGAGTAGAGCAAACGTCGGCTCGCCGCTATAGCGTGGAACCTTTGCGGAGTTGACTGGTCCAATGTTCCCATTTTCTACAACGCGTGGCGTTTCGAGCATTTTAATCTTCCTTTTCTAATGTTCTTAAATGGTTCATGTTATGTTTTGACTACCTCCTGTTAGGATCCACAGGACTTTTGCGTTCTTATCCGTTGGGTTGTACCAGCTATGAGGCTCTGACCCTGGAAGCGTGACTGTATCGCCTTCCTGTAAGAGAAATTCCCTAGCAGACGTTACTAGTACAAATTTTCCCTGGATAATGTGTATGGACTCCATGATGCAGTCCACAGTGTAGAGTTCTTCCTCACCGCGGCCACGGCCTTGAATAGTTGCGTGGATAATCTGCACCGCACGTTGAGTTGGCGGGGTGAGAAGTTTTTCGGATATCCCCTCACCTCCGAGGCTCACAGCAGGGGCATCATCCAACGCAATGAGCTGCGCTTCAGGAGTTTCAAGCATTTGACCTGGCGAAGTTCCTAGTACTTGGCAGATGGTTACGAGGCTGGAGACTGAAGGGCTAGTAAAATCTCGTTCCACACGAGAGAGGAAGCCTTTGGACAATCCAGCTGCGCTTGCCACCTGCTCTATCGTGAGTCGTCTTCGCTCTCTAATTGCGCGCAGGCGGCGTCCGAGTGCTTGTGGTTCTTGAACCGGCTCTATCGGCAGGGATTTCACATCAATACCTCTTCGACCGAGCTAATAAAGATTGTTCCAATGATCTGCTCAGAAAATTATTATAAGTTCTGTTTTCAGCTCAGTTTCGTGCATGTCAACTTTTGTTTAGTATAAGCATACAATATGTGAGGCACAACACTGAAACGGCAGTCTTTGATTCTGGAGCTGGGTGAGGTCTGCGTGTCATATCGAGGCGGGTTGCGGGTGGATTGACTCGGGCCAACGCTTGACGGATAGCTGGACTTCGGTAAAGAATTCTATCGCCTGAGGGCTTGCCAGGTGGGGCGAGTGCCCCACACGCTCTTTTCTGCCGACGGCGGGGGCCGTGGTTCGTAAAGCTATCACGACAAGGTGGGCGGCCTGGAAGAGCCTTAATCAATGTGTTGCACATCACTGGCATGAAATGTATGGTTAAGGACAACTTAAGTTTTCTTCTAGATAACATCGCTCTAATCCACGAACTATTGACTGAGGTAAAAATGACGTCATCAAAGCATGAGACCCGGGAAGGGACCCTGTGGGGTGCTCGTTTTTCAGCACAACCCTCAGACGCTTTAACGGCAATTTCCAGGTCCCCAGACCTTTACTTTGAACTTCTGCCACAAGATATTGCTGGCTCTCGTGCCCATGCTCTAGAACTTGAACGTCAAGATCTACTGACTTCAGAAGAATGCCAAAGACTGATCAAAACCCTGGATGAAATAGAGTCAGATTGGCAGGCAGGCTCGCTGGAGCGAGATGAATCTAGTGAGGATGTTCACGGTTTTCTTGAGCAAGAACTGATCCGAAGAGTAGGTACAGTCGGTGGGAAAATCCGCGCTGGGAGGTCGAGAAATGATCAAACAGCGAACGATCTTCGCCTCTTCATGCGTCAGAAGGTGCGGAGTCTGATACCGCTTTGTAGGGATCTTGCAATATCGCTGATTCAGCACGCGGAACAGCATGCTGAATCGCATGCTCTCGGGTTTACGCACTTACAAGCAGCGCAACCGATTACATTCGGGCACCAGCTTCTATCCCATGCTCAAGCGATTAAAAGAGACATTCGGCGTTTCGTTAATTGGGACATTGAGCACGCGACCAGTCCACTAGGAGCCGCTGCCTTGGCGGGTTCAGCGATTGCTACTAATCCCGAGCTGATCGCTCAAGATTTGGGATATGAGAGGTCGTATGACAATTCCATCGATGCCGTTGCTAGTCGAGACCACGTAGCTGAGTTTTTATTTGCATCTAGTCAGCTTATGATCAGTATTTCTAGATTGGCAGAAGAACAAATATATTGGGCCTCACCCCACTTAAGGTGGGTGGAACTCCACGATAGTCATGCGACAGGTAGCTCGATTATGCCTCAGAAAAAGAATCCAGATATCGCTGAATTGTCGAGGGGGAAGGCGGGTACCATCATGGGACTTCTAAGTGGTTTTATGGCGACGCAGAAGGCTTTGCCAACTGCATATAACCGTGATCTGTTCGAGGATAAAAGCGCGCTCCTTCACGCGATTCATACTCTAGAGCTGGTATTGCCAGCAATGGCAGGTTCGATTAGAACTATGCAGATCAATGAAGACGTGATGAAAGAACAGGCGACTATGGCGCATTCTCTCGCTACTGATATCGCGGACATGTTAGCTCTAAGTGGCGTACCGTTTCGCGAAGCACACGAGATTGTTGGTGAAACAGTCAGCTATTGCGATAAGCATGCTTTGGAGTTGACAGAACTTACCTCGGAACATCTTTCTGAAGTCGACAGCAGAATTACTCTGGAGCTCATTGAAGCTCTTGATGTTAGGAAGTCGCTCGATAAAAGGACAGGAAAAGGTTCCACGAAACCAAGCCGTGTTGTAGAGCAGGCAGAGGCACTCCGGGATTATCTTGACAGCCCGTCAGCAACACTTACTCCTCTTAAGGGGCGAGCTCTCGCGCCTTCACAGAATTCTTAGAGGCACCGTAGATGGATACACAAATATCGAGCACCAACAAACGCCACGCTGCTGCTTCTCAAAATAGGGTGGAAACAGCAGAGCTACCGAAGTCTTACAAGCCTCCATGGGGGCAGTGGCTCACCGCTGTAATCGCCATATTCTCGGTAGTGTTCTTGGTGGTTTCTTTCGCCGAAGGAGACGTCAACTGGAGCACGACTGGTGAGTACATATTTAGCAGTGAAATACTCGTCGGCTTGGTGAATACTGTTTGGATGACGATCGCGGCAATGGCCTTGACGATTAGTCTTGGCACTATATTGGCGATTATGAAGATTGCTGATAATAAAGTGTTACAAGGGATCAGCACCTTCTACATATGGATCTTTCGCGGCATTCCTCAACTTCTACAGCTGTATATATGGTATAATCTTGCGCTTGTTTTTTCGAATATCGGGATTCCGGGTCTGCTATCGGTAGAAACTCAGAGTTTTATGACTCCTGCTGTAGCAACTATTCTGGGCTTAGGACTTTGTCAAGCAGCCTATACAGCTGAGGTTGTTAGAGCTGGGATTCTTTCCGTTGATAAAGGCCAGATAGAAGCTGCTGCCACTATCGGTATGGCATATCCGCAACAACTGGCCCGGATTATCCTTCCACAGGCGATGAGAGTTATTATCCCGCCAGTTGGAAATTATTTCCTCACCATGGTGAAACTGACGTCCCTAGCAAGTGCTATTCAGTTTTCAGAGCTACTGTACAACGCGCAAACCATATATTTCGTCAATGGCCAAGTCATGGAACTTCTATTCGCCGCGGCTTTTTGGTACCTCATTGTGATTACGATTCTGACAGCTGTGCAATCGCGTATTGAGAAATACTTCTCACGCGGCTACGCGTAGGAATATCTGAGAAAGAATTTATTTTGCAGAACTCGAAAACTGTTTTAGAAGCCCATAACCTCACCAAAACATTTGGCGACTTCCAAGCCTTAAATAACGTCTCCTTAGACATTGAGGCCGGTGAAGTCGTTTGTATCATGGGTCCATCTGGCTCAGGAAAAAGTACATTGCTGAGATGCTTGAATCTTCTCGAGCGTCCAGAAAAAGGTGCCATTTGGGTCGATAATGAACTGATCGGCTATACCCCCAAACACGGAAAACTCATACCGCTTGGGAGCAAGAAGCTTGCCTCCCAACGGACAGCAATGGGGATGGTGTTTCAGCGGTTCAACCTATTTACTAACCGTACCGTGGTGGAAAACGTCATGGAGGGGCCAGTCCAAGTACTTAAGAGAGATAAAAAAGCCTCCTACCAACGAGCAATCGATTTGCTCAGCAAAGTTGGGCTAGAGGATCAGGCGAAGAAATATCCAAGTGCACTGTCGGGTGGCCAGCAACAAAGGGTTGCAATCGCTAGGGCACTGAGTATGGATCCGAAACTAATGCTCTTTGATGAGCCTACCTCTGCTCTCGACCCTGAGTTGGTTGGAGAAGTCCTTAAGGTAATGAAAAATCTCGCGCGTTCGGGTATGACGATGGTTGTTGTCACGCATGAGATCAATTTTGCACGAGAAGTATCAGACCGAATCGTGTTTATGGAAGACGGGGAAAAGCAGTTGGAAATGCCTACCTCGGAAGCAATGAATTCAGATCACCCTCGTTTCAAGAAATTCCTTGACGCGGTGCTATAAGGAGGAGAACACATGAAGTACAGGTCATTATCATTATTTGCAGGTGCTGTAACGAGTCTCATGTTGCTGTCAGCTTGTGGGGCTGGGGACGATGCTGACGGAGGAGAGGCTGCCAACGACTCTTCAGGGGAGCAGCTGACAGTTTCGACGGAGACCCAGTTTCCCCCGATGGGTTTTATTGAAGATGGTGAACTCGTTGGTTTCAATGTTGACCTAGGCGAAGCACTTGCCGATGAAATGGGTGTCGAAATCAAATGGAATGAAAGCGAATTCAGCCAATTCATAACCGATGTCACGACCGACCGTGCTGACCTTGTCCTGGCTGGGATGCTAGACAATGAAGAGCGCCAAGAAAGCGTCACCTTTGTCGATTTCCTTGAAACTGGCTTTCAATTTTTTACTACAGCCGAGATAGCTGAAGAACATGGAATCGAAGAGATTGAGGACTTCTGTGGTAAATCCGTGGCGGCCAGTCGGAACTCCACCTATGCAGAGGACATTAAGGAATGGAGCGATGAGAATTGCGGCGACGAAGAGATCTCGGTCTTAGATACTGACGGATCTCCGGATGCGCAATTACAACTAAAGCAAGGACGAGTAGAGGGGGTAATGCAGACCAGCGAAACTATCTCATACATGTCCTCCCAGGATGAAGAAATACAACCAATTGGTGAACCGATTACGTCATCCTATTACGGCATGTTTGTCGATAAGGACGATGAAGAACTAGCGAACCGTCTTGCTGACGCCCTGGAGAACCTCATCGCTGATGGAACCTACCAAGAAGTCGCTGAAAACTGGGGTCTCAGCAACGAGCTGGTTGATGAAGTTACTATCAATCTCGAGAGTCGCTAGATTGCCAAGAAATCCGTAGCGCTACGAGTGTATAACTTTAGAAATGAGAAGAGAGTTGTATGAGTGGGTCAGCCGTAAATCAGGACCACTTAAATGAGCTAGCGGAATTTATAGAGAACGTTAGTTTTCAAAATATTCCACCGTCTTTATCAAGAAAGATTCATCTGCATATTGTTGATACATTGACTGTTGCTCTTCTTGGGGCTGAAACAGATCTGAGTATAAAGTGTCAAGAGACATTTCCTACTCACAACTCTCGGCTCAATGGCGTTAGTAGTCCACTTTGGGGAACCGACAGGTGGGCTGATCCGGCAATAAGTGCCTTTAACAATGCTATTCGGTCACATGTTCTGGAGCTAGATGACTCGCACGGGTGTGACCACTCAGGTGCTGTTGTGGTGCCAGCAGTTATGTCCGTCGCTGCTCAGGTCCAGGAACTACCGAGTCTGAATGACCTCGTGGCAGCAGTGGTTGTTGGGTATGAGGTCGCCCGACGCACGCAAACTGCTTTAGGCGGTTACAAAGCGCTGAATGATAGAGGATGGCATTCGACTGCAGTCTGTGGTCCTTTTGGTGCCGCAGCAGCAGCCAGTCACGTCATGAGGTTGCCCAAAAAGCAGATTGCAAGCGCTTTGTCTCTGACTACATCTAAAGCGGCTGGAACCTGGGCATATTCTTCGGGAGGTGGGGATGCAAAGGCGCTGCACGCTGGTTTAGCGTCGAAAAATGGTGTCGAAGCAGCACTATTAGCAAAACATGGTGTGGAGGGATCTGCGGACGTCTTTAGAGACGTCTGGGGCGGGTTCCTCAAGATGTACAGTGGCACCCAAGATGATGCTCATCATCTCACACGAAAGCTTGGAGAGGACTGGTTAGCAAGAAATTCAAGAATTAAACTCTACTCTTCGTGCGCGAGCGTTCATCCGGTTCTGGAAGCACTTGAAAAGTTCAGAAAGCAACGACCAGATATCTTCGAAGGCGGGCTGCCTAAAGTAGAGGTATTTGTGAGTGAATCTGTTAGCCGGATGTGCGGATCGAATGTATTTGACGCCCTGAGCAGTCGAACAGCAAGACAACTGAGTCTGCCATATTCCCTTGCCCTGGTTATCCTCAAAGGCCAGCCTGAACTACAGGATTACTTGGACCCTAAAACAAAACCAGAAGTCATGAAAGACATCCTTAGACAGATAACTGTCGTCCCTGACCAGATAAACACAGACCCAAGCGGTCACGGAACCGTCATCATTCACTCTCATGGTGAGCAGCACACGGTGCACACTACGACTGAATATGATACTTCAGTTGTAGAGGATGCTGAACCACTTCTCTTGCAGAAGTTATCGTGGATTGGTAGTTATCTTAATGACGAAGACCGTGTAGCCAAACTAACAAGCCTGATCCTTAACCCTGAAGACTCTATGACCTTCCTAGACGAGGCGTTTTCTTTACTACACGTCGACAAGTAAGTTTATGACCCGACACTTACGAATTTGATTCCGCATATAATTGGCTCAATTTGTTCTGATTCTTTGAGGCAGTCATGAGCCGACTTGGCAGAGACATTCGGAATATTTTTACAAAAATTAGAGAGCAATTGAAGCCAAGGGAGTATTAGCAAATACTTAGCTCTAAGGGTTCTACGAATTCTAGTAGAACCCTGCCCAGGAAGGCGCTTCTAAAGATCCCACAGGTTTGAATCGTTCAGTAGAGCAGACTAGCTAAGTTCGGCTGCGAGAAGGGGAGAGTAGGCATATGGTGGATTCGCGTTCGCCTGACGATGCTGAGCTACCAAAAAAACTCTTTACATCAGAATTTGTTTTAGCTCTCCTCGTGAACAGTGTGCTCGCGTGTATATTTTATGTACTCGTTTCAGCTGTATCACTATATGCTGTAGAAGAGTTTCATGTGGGTGAAGCTGCAGCAGGTTTTGCATCTTCAGCATTCGTTGTAGGTTCTCTATTGGCTAGAGTATTTGCTCAGCAGCTGCTCGCAGCTGTGAATGGCAAAAAGATTTTAGTTGTCTGCTTATGCATATACATACTATGCTCTCTTTTGTATATTTTGACGCAGGATCTCTGGAGTTTTGTGTCAATACGTGTGCTCCATGGCATCGGTTTTGGGTTTGCGTCGTCAGCACTTAGTACGCATATTTTCTCACGAGTGCCGCAGGCGAAACGTGCTAGAGCGGCTGGTTATTATTCGATGGCCTATGCGGTTTTCCCCGCGGTCGGACCAATAATAAGCTTGTATCTTATTCGCTCCGTTAGCTACGATGCTGTTTTTATCTTTTGTGCAGTATTCACGCTGCTTGCACTTATAGCGGCGTTAAACATCCGTTTCCCGAATAAATCGCAGCGTGCTGTTTCCGCAGCATCCTTTTTCAGGGCACTGAGATTTCGAGACTTTTATGAACCAAAAGTACTTGCCGTTTCAGTCATTGTTTTTATTGCTGGAGCATCAAACTCCGGAATCCTCACTTTCCTCCCGTTAATATCCGTTGCTGAGGGCGCAGAAAATATGGTTGCATTTTATTTTGTGGCCTATTCGATCGGTGCCGTTTCTTCTCGGGTTATTTTTGGCTGGGTACAGGATAAATTTGGTGATAATGTTGCCGCTGTCCCAGCGCTGTTGCTATTTGCGGCTGCGCTTCTGATCTTAGCGTTAGGGGACCTTCAAATAATACCTGTTGCCGGTATTTTCTCTGGTCTCGGTTTCGGTTCGCTTTTTCCTATAATGCAAGCAATTACCGTCTCTCTCGTGCCTGTACGTCAGCTCACGAGTGCGCTATCAACTTACTACATTATGATGGACCTCGGTTTGTCTATTGGTCCAGTTTTATTCGGTATAGTTTATCAATATCTTGGTTCGTCTTTTATGTTTTTAGCTATTTTATCTGCTATCTGTTTTGCTATTGTGCTTTACTTGTTGACGCATGCTCGGAATCAACAGAAAGGATAAAAAGAAACATTTCGCGGTTTGGTACCTGGCAATAGCGTTGCTAAAATGTGCCATTCTTTTTGTAAATCTTGTTTATTATTGATCTCCCTAGCCGGGCACCCAGGTCCCCGGTGGTCGCCATCACGGAGTGAGTTGAACCGTCTCCTGTCCCGAGCGTCTTGATGTAGCTAGTTATCTCAGGGCAGCAACGCCCTTTGTATGGGGTTTGATTCAGCTCATTCCAGTTAGAGATGGGCTTACAGCAACTAAACTGAGTGCTGGATCACATTTTCTAGTCCACTAACAAACAACTTAGGAGGAACGTTGACTCATTCCGCCACGTTCAAGACTATTAACCCAGCCACTGGGGAAGTTCTCAAGGAATACCCTGGTATCTCCGACGATGATGTTGACACCATTGCGAAGACATCACGTGACGCGTTTGATGTTTGGCGCAAACTGAGCATTGCAGAGCGTGCCGAAAAGGTTGCCAAGCTGGCAGATCTGTTTGAAACAAACGTTGAAGAACTCGCTGCGGTCATGACTCAAGAGATGGGTAAACCACTTGCTGAAGCTCGTGAGGAAACCGAATTCTCTGCTGAGATCTTTCGATACTACGCGGATAACGGTGAACATCTCGCGGCTGATCAGCAGGTCAGCGAAGACGATGACACGATCTCTTCCATTCAGCGTCGTCCGGTGGGTCCGCTGTTGGGGATTATGCCGTGGAACTTCCCGTATTATCAGATCGCACGTTTTGTCGCACCGAACCTGGTGCTGGGGAACACTATTGTCCTAAAGCATGCCGAGTCCTGCCCGCAATCGGCGCTGGCTATGCAGCGTATGATGGACGACGCCGGCATCCCGGAAGGTGTTTACCAGAACATTTTTGCTAGCCACGAGCAGATCTCGGCATTTATTGCCCACCCACTCGTTCAGGGTGTCTCATTGACTGGCTCTGAACGCGCCGGTGCTGCGATTGCCGAACAAGCCGGTAAACACCTTAAGAAGGCTGTCTTAGAGTTGGGCGGCTCTGATCCGTATGTCATTCTGTCTACCGACGATGTGAAAGCGGCTGCCGAGCAAGCCTTTGCCGTGCGGATGGAAAACACCGGTCAGGCATGTAACTCGAATAAGCGCATCATCGTCATGGACGACATTTATGACGATTTCGTTAAAGAAATGACGTACCTGGCTTCCGGGCTCAAGCCAGCCAACCCAGCCGACGAGGCAGATAGCGCGTATTCACCACTGTCCTCCGAGCAAGCAGTTGAAACCGTGATGCAGCAGCTGGAGATGGCCAAAGACGCTGGGGCAACCATTCATACCGGTGGTCAACGCGAAGAGGTGCCGGGCTTTTTTGTGCAGCCAACGGTCATCACCGATATCCCGCAGGGTTCCGATGTGTACTACGAAGAGTTCTTCGGCCCGGTGATCAATATCTTCAAAGCAGAGTCCGACAACGATGCCCTGCAGCTAGCCAACGACACCCAGTACGGTCTCGGTTCTGCCGTATTTGCAACCGACCAAGAACGCGCCCAGATTTTTGCTGAACAACTCGAAGCCGGCATGGTCGGGGCCAACACCTCACCGGAAGAATCCGCAGAAGTCCCCTTCGGTGGCGTGAAACGCTCTGGCTACGGCCGAGAGCTCGGCCCCGTCGGCATGGACGAATTCGTTAACAAACGTCTCATGACCGTCAAAAAATAAATACTACCTGGAGACGGTGAACAACCGCTAGTGAAACCCAACAAACATTTGTGAGTTTCACTAGCGGTTGTTTTACTGATCCACATTTAATTTGATCTCATAGGCTCATCGAGTCATTGCCGTGCACTGGGGGCGGCTGGGTGGCTAGTGTCGACCGGTGCCTCGGGGTTGACGTGGAGTGGGCAGTGTTTGAATATTTGCAGTACTGGAGGCCACTCATGGTGCCAGGTAGGGCCACCGGCTAATTTAGTCGCTGGGTTTGTTCGGAGCCAGTGGTGGTAGTGTTCAGAGCCACTTCTAACTCCGGTTTTGGCGGGTAGAAGTCGGCCACCAGAGCGCTGAACATTCGGCCACTGACGTAGTGTTTCCGGTGGAAGAGGCGGTCGGTGACGGTAGCGGTCAGTGCTCCGTTACTGAATATGGTGACCCAGCGGAATATTCCCAGGTGATGGTGATTAACCACGTGACTGAGCCGTACGTGACGATGGGCGACGACTTCGAACAGCGGGTCGGTCTCCTGCTGAATGAGCCCGACGACGCGAGCCATGGGGTAGTGGACTAACATTTTTAGCGCGTCGATACGACTCAGTCTCCACCGCGAGTTGCATCAACTTTCAAAAAGGATTGGCGAAAGAGTCTGGGTCCTGGGTGCACGCCGATTCAACTCCATCATGGGCGCAGACCGTGCACAACACGACTTGGGAGAAACTTTTAGCTAGAATATGCCCAGATATACTGCAAATTTTCACGACTCATTTCGGGTGGTGAGCGTCAGTGGCTCTCGTACACCCCATCACTGGCTCTCATCGGGACCATCACCGGCCCTGGTTGGCACCAATCCATGGCTCTCAACAAGCCGACTCTTCTATGATTGTCAACCGTCGTGCATGGCTATTGCTGAGGCATTGAGGGTTTTGAAAACTCGGCGGGCGATGAAGCGTTTCAGACAGCGTCGGATTTCTCGGTTTGTTTTGTGTTCTGCTTGGCGTTTTTCAACATAGGCTCGGGTCTCAGCGTCATGTTCCATTTTACTGACCGCGACCATATGGAGGGCGCTGTTCAAAGCACGGTCTCCGCCGCGGTTCAGCCGATGTCTGACCGTGTTCCCAGACGATGCTGGAATGGGGTTGACTCCCGCTAATGAAGCAAATTCTTCCTCGGTGCTCACACGGCCGTGGTGGGACCAAGCGGTCAAACACTTGGCAGCACTAATGGCAGCAAAACCCTTCTCTTGCAACAGCGGTGCAGCTTCGCTGACCTTGACCAGTTCTTGAAGTTGTTGGTCATTGTCAGCCAGCTGCTGGTCGAGTTCTAGCACCTGTTTTGACAGGCGGACTGCTTCAGCCCGAGCGATCGATAACGACAGTTCTTCGTTGCGTGTCCGCCATTTTGAGATCTCAATAATTTGGGCTCGACTCACTCCACCTCGAGCGTCCAGACCTAGCTCGTTGTTGCGAATCAAAGCGGTCAGCGCGTTGACTGATCGGGTGCGGTCTTTGGTCATGGATTGCCGTGCAGTCACCAGGATCTGGATGGCTTGGCGAACACCGTCGTTGAGGCGTGGCCGGCGCAGTTTCTCCACGGGCAGCGGCAGCGCTGCTGCAGCAATGCGGTGAGCATCGAGAGGATCGGATTTGCCTACACCGTAGCGTTGCTTGGCATCCATCCGTGGTGCTTCGGCCACCGGATAGCCGTGCGAGGCCACAGTGCCGGTCAGGATGGCACCATAGGATGCAGCACCTTCAATGACCCACAGCGTGTCGGCATCGCCCTCGCTGCGCCGAGCAACCCAGTTGATGGCGCGGTT
This sequence comes from Yaniella soli, assembly GCF_054782375.1. Classification (NCBI taxonomy): domain Bacteria; kingdom Bacillati; phylum Actinomycetota; class Actinomycetes; order Micrococcales; family Micrococcaceae; genus Yaniella; species Yaniella soli. The sequence goes on along the minus strand of NZ_BAAGSP010000042.1, from coordinate 502 downwards.
GATGCCAGCTGTGGTGGTGGGAAAGTCGTTGGTATCGACCACAACTCCTGTGGCGGCAGTCAGGATCGTGTAGACGTGTTTGCGGGCGTGGGTGTCAACACCCACGACAAATGGATGATTATCAGCGACAATAGACATAGCGGTCGTTGTGCCTTTCCAATGTGATGGACATGGACAGTCGGCCGTCAATGGGCCGGTACCAGTCCGGGATGCAAAATCACATCGGAACAATACTGTGATGAGTCACGCCGTCGTTTACGGTGGACAATCTTCTGATCAAGCTACCGAGGTGGACCGAAAAGGTACCGGCCGACCACCCCATATGAATGGACAAGTCGGCTTAAAGACACCCAAGGGGTCAGTATATTCATGAGTCACATTCATGAGGAGGAACGGCCGGTACCAATCCTGCCTGTGAGACTTAGTAGTAGCTGGTCTGGGACTAGCTGGCAGTATGGATGTCGGCCGTTGCTACCACCGGACGTGACTCGTATCCTGCTTG
>NZ_BAAGSP010000041.1:0-16002 GCF_054782375.1 Yaniella soli | reverse complement strand
CGCTTTCGTCCAAACGGCTAAGCGAACCGCCGAGTGCGGTCCCGCATGCTCGGTGGTGTGAGAGGTGGGTCGGGAAACCCGACCCACCTACTCGATTCATGTCTATACTTCTACACCGCCACAATGACGATGAGTATCCGTCTGCAGCGCCAGGAAAATAGAACGTCGACCACGCCAGCCTGCACAGCACCAGCCAAAACTCGGTCGATATAAACCGGAACCCGTCGGGTGATGGAACGCACCAACGCCTGACATCCCCGAGAATTCAAAAAACTGCTGGTCAACTCCAAACGCCGCGACCGTCAGCGACGCCTTCATCGCGCTAGCCAACGCGATCATTACGATCCACCGACTCATCCTGCCAAGCCTCGACCACCCACCGTGCGGTCACCGGACCCAACGAAAACCTAACCTATTGCCGTACGCTCTAAGCTTGTTATTTAAGGTTTAGGCTGCTTTCCCCACGGGTTGGATGGGTGCTTTCGTTCGGTTTTTGCTGCCTTTGGGTCGGCCGGGTCCTGCTCGGGAGGCTTTCGGTGCGGCTGCGGGATGGATCGCTGTCTGGCAGATGCGGCGATAGCCTGACCGGACGCGGGCTGGGGTCAACATCGTTGGAGCTAGCGGTTTCTGCCAGGGTAATCGGTAGTCGCGGGCGACAGGCCGGGCCAGTCGCAGTTGGGTATGGGCGGCGATGATCAGCCAGGTCCACAGATCCGCAGCTTTCGGGCTGCGTAGGTGTGGCCGTGTCCAGCCCAAGGTCTGTTTCAGGAATCGAAACGTATGTTCCAGGTCAAATCGGCGGATGAACATCGACCACCAATGATCGACCTCCGCGTCACTGGCGGGGGTCGGTTTGGATGTCCACAGCCACACGGGCTTGGGGTGCCGATCCCCCGGTAGCCGCTCAACGTGGAGCCTGATGATGGTGCCTTCAATAATCGGCGGCTGATCCATGATGGCTTTGTAGTGTTTCCAGCCTGCCCGGGCATCGATTTTGGGATGCATGCGCCCAAACGCCACAGCGTCAGCGCGCCCATACCGGCTTGTCAGAGTGCTCGTGGTGAGGGTTGGCTCACCGTGGGTGCCAGGATCCCGCAGTGCCAAGCGGTGGCCATGACGCGGGCCACGACCTTTGGTGGGGCCTTTACGTTTCCCAGGCGGACCATAGAACACCCGATCCGAACGCAACCGACCCAGGATAATCACCGGCAGATCATCCAATAACCACGCTAAGCGAACCACGTCATAGCCGGCGTCAGCCACCACCAGAATATCGGGATCGCCGGGATGATAATGGCCTGCGTGACACAGGCTCTCGACCACAGCACGTAACTGTGTGGCGGTGACCACCGTAGCGTCATCGTTAGGATGTAAGCGCACCACATCCAACAGTGCTGTCCATGAGGTGGCGCCGGTTTCCAACGCGGCGACAAACGAATAGGGCCAGCCCGGGATCATATCCGCTTGGCCTTTACCGCGGGCATAGGTATGGCAAAACGCCCGGTCCGGGCTGGTAGCCGCGTCAGGACGCAGCCAGTTGGACACATCCACGGCCAAGACAATCCGTGCTTTGCCATCTGGGGTGGTGACTTTTGGAACGGGACCCTGGGCAATGGTGGTAGCCAGCTGATCGGTATCGATCCTGCCAACATTCAACGCGTCATAAAGACCACCATGACCACGCCGATGCTCGACCTCCAATGACAACCGCGCCAAATCGGTCACTGGCATCGTGCCGCAAGCCACCGCATCAGTCAGCTCGAATAACACGTCTGCCCGGCGGGTCAAACAATCGAAGAAACCAGACCGAAAACGATTCAATTCAGCCGAGGCAACGTGTTGGGGTAGCGAAGAGACTGGAGTTTGAGAGATAATCATCAGGCGGCCGCCGTTTCTGATCATACTTTTATCTGATAATAAAAGCATCAGTAACGGCGGCCCTCTCGTCTTTTCGACACGCCGAACAGCGCCACATTTAATACGCAGCTTCACCCACCGAGGTTAAATAACAAGCTTAGGCGTGTCATATTCGCAAAGAAGTTTGTCGAGTGAATTCAAAACAACAAACACACTAAACACCCAAGTGGGCCGCCCCATAAGGTGAACTTCGTTTGACCGCTATGTTTCCACTGTGACACAGCCCTCAAAAATTTATGAAAGGCTCTGCCGTTTGACCGCAATACTGCGCTAGCGTGGGCGTTGACGGCAGACGGATTCACCACATTCGGGTGCCGTCAGTGGATCACTTGCAAAGCCCACATAATTTCGCAGGATTGGGAATACTTATGGCAGTGGTATGGGACGGCAGAACTGACGAGGAAAAACTCCAAGAACTCCTGAGGCTCGGCGAACAGACGCAGCTCGATTTCAAAGCCGAGCTAGACCTGCGTGATCGCAAGCACGAACTCGATTTCGTCAAAGACGCCGTGGCCATGGCCAACCGTCCACCGGGTGGCTACATTCTGATCGGGATCACCGATGACGGGGATCTGCCAAGTACTCCGTGGCGCATCAAAAACCCGCAAATGTTTGACGGTGCCACCCTGCGTGACAAGATCGGTAAATACATTGAAGCTGATATAGAAGTCGTCTCCCAGATCCACACGCTTAAAGGCAGCGACGTGGTCGTGGTGGCAATCTTCTCCACCCGTTCCGGCCTTCCCGTGCCGATGATGAGCATGGGACAATACAACAAGCCGAACGGCAAGGGAAGAATGAAGACGAAAACCGTCTTTCGTCCCGGTGAAATCTTTATTCGTGATGGCGCGGGGAACGTACCGGTGCGTTACCGCGACTGGCCCTCCGTCCTGGCACAGCATGACCATCAGTTGAAAGAGGCCGCGACCAGCGATGTGAACTCGCTGATGTCCAAGCTGGCCGATGCCATCGGAGACGGTGGGAAAGTCAATGTGCCGCTGGAGCCATTCCTCGCAGATGACACCGTCTCGAGTGCGATACGCGCCAACATTCGACAAGGCAATCGGGCAGAGCTCAAAATCTTCTTGCAAAACACGCGTGAGGAAATTGTCCTTGCCGAGGAGAAGATCAAACCGCTCGTGAGACTCGTGGGCGTCGGATGTGAAGCGATGCTTGCCGATGATTATGATCTGGCGATCAAAACTATCGAAACAATGTACGATGCTTTCAGCTCGATAGCGAAGTCTCCCAGCGCAGTAGCGGCCACAATTGTGGCCGCTTATTTATTTGGTGCCGCTGCGGTCCGAAGCGGATGCTGGGAGCTCATCCCCGAACTGGTGTTGCGCCCCTTCCAACGAACCCCTGCGCATCCGCGATATAGTTCCTGGATTCGATATGGCCAGATCGAAGCTTCGGCGCACAACCAGTATCCGTTCTCGTCCCACCCCGTCGATAAAGTAGACCACGACGAGGCCGACGACAACGGCACCATGATCTCTGAAGGGCTGTCCTGGGCGCGAAACTATCCACTACTTCGACCCGACGTGTTGCACGATTTCGGCCTGCATAACAACACAACCCGCAAAACCGATACGCTCCTTAATTCCCTATGCCAGTTTGATTTTCTGTATGCCTGGCTCGTCAATGCCTCGGCACGACGCCAAGGTGGCGGCGGAGCATATGCGGCCTCATCAGCGTTCAAACACTGGCGAACGCTGCCGATCATCGAACGCACCATCACCAATGGGGAAATGCGCGCCAAGCTGTTCCCTGCGTCTCGGGAAAAAGAAATCGCCCAAGCGCTCCAGAGCACCCACAGTCACGCGGAGAAAGTATCAAACCGCGAAAAATACTTCACTGGCTGGGAACCGCTGCCGACGTGGATTGCAGATTTCATCGACTACTTGGTCGACGGCACGAATACTTCCGGCCAGCAACCACGAAACTCGTCTCGAGCTCCACTACACCAAACAGGGTCCAACGTAGTGGAACTCGAGACACTTCGGGCCAAGAATTAGGGTTGCTGTTTATACTGCGGCGTCCATTCCTTTGCCACGCAAAATTTCACGTTGATTCGGGTTCACCGATTCGCGGAACGGCAGTTGTACCACCTGGGCGGCGACTGGGCTGCCGGGCACATCCGCATACTGCTGAGGCAGGTGCACCCACAGCTCGGTGCCAAGGGCCGTCTGCGCTACCGGCACATAGCCCAGGGCAATGTTCTGCCCGAGCTCGGGCGAGAACCACGGTGACGTGACATACCCGGAAGCTGCCGCATCACTCGACTCCGAGATGAGCCAAAAATCCGGCGCATAATCATCGATTGGAGCACCGCCCATGATCAGGCCCACCAGCTGATGAGTAAATGGGTACACCCCGGTTTCCAGCAGGTCGCGTACTTGTTGGAGTGCTGCTTTGCCTATATAGTCCGCATCTTTTTCACGCGGCACTTGATAGGCCAGATTCACCTGGAACGGTAGCGTTTCCTGATCCATATCTTGACCCCAGGAAAGGATGCCTGCCGCGATGCGCCGGTGGTGTGCCGGAGCGATCACTTCGAGGTGATGCTTATCCCCGGCCTGCAAGATCGCATTCCACAGGTCTTCAGCGTGCTCGGAAGCATCATAGAGGTAAATTTCGTACCCCTTTTCACCGGAGAAGCCCGTCTGGGAAATAATGACGTCGTGGCCCGCCACCTCACCGGACATCAGCCCATAGGAAGGCAGCTCAGCCACCGCAGGACCAAAGAGGTCAGTCATCAGATCCACCGATTTTGGTCCCTGTATTTGCACAGGTGCGACATCGATTTCATGAATCTCAACGTCGAAACGGTGGCCGATATTGACACCTCGTAACCACAGTTCCAGGTCCGAATCCGAAAGCGAGAACCAGAACTCATCTTCGGCGATTCGCAACAGCACCGGATCGTTGAGTATCCCGCCGGACTCATTGCACAAAATGACGTAGCGTGCTCGCATCACGGGGATTCTCGTGGCATCGCGGGTGATGACGAAATTTACAAAGGCTTCCGCATCGGGGCCTTTGACTTGGATTTGTCGTTCAACCGCGACATTCCACAGGGTCACATGATTGATGAGCGCATCATATTCGACCATGGCACCGCCGTCTTCGGGACGCACATAGCCACGTGGATGATACATCCTGTTGTAGACGGAAGCGCGCCAGCAGCCCGCGTCCATGGACAGGTGCCAATAGGGAGATTTCCGAACTCGTGTATCGATGAGCATTTCAACGGGAGTGGGGCCGGATTGACGAAGATTGATGGGGACGTTCCGGTCTGATTGATCGACCGAAGGGACATTCGCATTCATACATTCCTCCCTGAGGAGTAGGAGGGCAAGCTGCAGACGGTGTGCCAATAGCCACCCTGATTGTTGCGTATTGTGCTACATGTTTCACACTATGCAGCACGTATGATCATTCTACGGTGACACCTGTCACACGTAAAGAGGATCTACGACGAATCACGCAGCGAAATTATGGCCCGGTTGGGTCCACTCGCGAAAACCCCAGTCGCACCTCAAAATCACGAACCGCGGTCTTGAGGTAAGCCAGAAAATGCTGGAATTCATGTTCAGGCATACGGAAATCCGGCGCAGTGACCGACACCGCCGCCACAAGCTCGCCGGTGGCATCCCAGACCGGTGCTGCGAGCGCATTGATGCCTGGTTCCCACTCCCCGACGGCACTAGACCAACCGCGTTGGCGGATGAGCTCCAGTTCCTCCACCAACGATGGTATTTCGGTATGTGTCGCCGCCGTAAAATATGCGAGCTGGCTCGAGGTGAACCACGTCCAGACCTGCTGCGGCGCATGGGCCAGCAGGAGTTTTCCGGTTGAGGTGGCGTGTAGCGGCACACGTTGGCCGACATATTGCCCTGCGACGCCGACCATGCGTCGTCCGGCACTCTGGGTAATCGTCACAGCGTAGCCGTCATCGAGGATGGCCACGTTTGTGGTTTCTTGCGTCACATCGGCAAGTGCATCGCAAATGGCCTGGCTATCTCGAGCCAGGTCGAAGCGGGTCGAGACAGGATAGGCCATGCGCAGTAAACCAATTCCGAGGCGATACGCGCCTCGGTCAGTCACCTGTTCGACGACGTCCCGCGCTTCTAAGGTGCCGAGCAGCCGCGATGCGGTCGAGCGGTGCACGCCGAGCTTTCGAGCAATCTCCGAGGTACCCAGCTCCGACTCGTCAGTCAGGAATTCTAGAATCTGCAGCGCACGGTCAACCGACTGAATCGGCACGACCCCTGTCGCGGTGGGTTCATGTGCCTCCACGGATTCGTTGTCATTCATGCGCGATCTTCCCATGTCATTTCGATGCTGACGGTTGGTCACCCATCCTATACAGACTTCACAGCAGCTTGCTCTCGTGGACGTAGAACCTCACCGGGCACCGCGGACGTGCACAGCTTGAACAGCGCAAGTGTGTTGAATTCACAAGACTTCTCAGTGCAGCGCATAAATGTGGTTGCCGTTACGCAGACTGACAACCTAAAGTAATCAATAGCGCAAACAAATTGATTGCTATTTGATTCAAAACAATAGGAGCCCCATGACACTCACCTGGCGAAAAAATGCTCTGACAGAACGTCACCGTGCACTCGGCGCGACGCTCGAGCCGTGGAACGGCATGCCGACTGCTTGGACTTACGATGATGACATCGATAACGGATACATCGCGATTCGCACCAAAGCCGGTCTCATGGACATTTCCGGGCTCAACGTCGTTCATGTCATTGGGGCCCATGCCGAGTGGGTACTGAATCGCACCGTGACACGCGACGTTCGCAAAATTTATCCAGGCAAGGCCGCTTACGCCACCATGCTGGATGATCGCGGCATGCTGGTCGACGACGGTATTATCTACCGCACTGGCCCGAATTCTTGGTTGGTTGTCCACGGCAGCGGCACCACCTTGGAACAGCTGAATAAGGAAGCTGTCGGTCGTGATGTCGCGGTGCTGTTCGACAGTGACGTCCAAATCCTTTCCCTGCAGGGGCCACTGTCGGTCGACTTCTTAGAAAAGCACGTCCCGGGCATTCGCGATCTGAAGTATTTCCATCATATGGATACGCAGCTGTTCGGACACTCAGTGCTCATCTCACGGACCGGTTACACGGGTGAACGTGGTTACGAAATCTTCTGCAAATTTGATGACGCAGTGGATATCTGGGACACCATCCTCCAAGAGGGTCAAGACGAAGGCATCATCCCAGTACAGTTCTCCACACTGGACATGTTCCGTGTTGAGGGCGCACTGTTCTTCTTCCCAGACGATATGTCCGAAGCGCACCCATTCGAAAATGATATGCCGGGCGACTCGCTTTGGGAATTGGGGTTGACCTTTACCGTAAGCCCAACCAATGAAGAGTTCCGCGGCATCGCCCAGCATCAGTATCGTGAAGGCAAGGAACGCTTCAAAATGTACGGTGTCGAACTGGATTCCGATCAGCCAGCCGAAGCCGGGGATCGCGTCCTGGATGCCCAAGGCAACGATGTCGGTGTGGTCACCTGCGGCATGTATTCACCACTGACTAAACGTTCCGTCGCACTAGCACGACTGAACCCGGATCTGGCTACGCCTGATGTACCCGTGCAAGTTCAAGGCGAAGGTGATACCACCGCGGCGAAAACTCATTCACTACCGTTCGAAGATCCACAGAAAAAGAAGCCTCGGGGTAAGGCATAACGATGCAAGAGGACATCACCACACCACCTGCTGACATACGCAGTCGTCCCGAGTATTGGAAGTTGAAAGCTGTTCCGAATGCTCAGTGGAACCTCATCCTCGCGGAAAGCGAGGGTATGGCATCAGTCATTCGGATGCTGAATGAGGCTCCGAAAGGTTTTAGTGCTCGCACCCACTTGGTTTACCTGACCGCAGATCATAGCGGCACCGAAGACTACCTCGAGCAGCTCGAGGACTTTGGGCCGGTCAGCGTCAACCAGGTGACGACGAGAAAAGCAGCTCTGCTGAGACTCAATAAGCTGCTGAGCTCAGCAAAGATGGGGACGCGACTCTACGCCGTGGGCAGTGAGAGTTTCTTAGCTCTCGTCGTTCGCGAGGCCGGAAATCACGGCATCAATCACGAATCCATTGTGACCGAGCTGAAAGGCTCACTTGCCCGTCGCGTCCAATGCGTACATTGTAAATTCATCGCTGAGGACGTGACGACCTCGATCTATGATTGCCCTCGATGCAGCGAGACTCTAGAGGTTCGAGACCACTATTCTCGACGCATAGCCGCCTTCCAAGGCGTCTCTGCCACAGTTGAAACGCCAGGTCAACAGCCGGAAGCTGAAAAAGTGTATCCATGAAACCACCCAAGAACGCCATCCAAGTCCGAGTTGAAGAGGTCGCCGATGTGGCAGAACACATTAAACGGTTCCGCTTTGCCCCGGTAGACAATATTGAGTTACCCGTCTTCTCACCCGGTTCCAATATCACGGTGAACATGGACGGGGACGAACGACGGATCAAGAATCAGTATTCACTGATCAGTTCCCCGGAGGCTCGAGACGCATATGAAATCAGTGTCCTCCATGTGGACGATTCCCGTGGCGGATCTGAGTTCATGCATAGAGCAGTCTCGCCGGGCGACACGCTCTGGATCAACCCGCCGAACAACGAATTCGCCATCTACGACCTGGCGAAGAAGCATCTGCTGATCGCTGGTGGCATCGGCATCACACCGTTCATGCCGATGACCGCGCAGCTGGCAGCACGCGATGCTGACTTTGAGTTGCACTACGCGATGCGTTCCAAGAACCGGGCAGCGTATGCGGACGAGCTACGGGAAGCGATTCCCGAACAGTTATACACCTACCAGTCCAGCCTGGGTCAACGCATCCAGTTCAACGAACTCCTCGACGATCAGCCACTTGGCACCCACCTGTATGTGTGCGGCCCCGAACGCATGATTGATGATGTGCTCGAGATCGCCCGTCAGGCCGGATGGCCCGATGAAGATCTCCACTGGGAGAAGTTCGTTGGACCACCACCGGGCGATCCGTTTGACGTGACGTTGGCCGAATCGGATATGGAAGTTCACGTTGGCGCTGAGGAGTCGATCCTCGAAGCGGTTGAACAAGCAGGTGTTGAACCGGACTTCGGTTGCCGCGGGGGCGTCTGCGGACGCTGTGAGACCACCGTGGTCAATGTCGATGGAGACATCATCCACAATGACGAATTCCTCACCGACGACGAGCGTGCATCCGGCGAACAGATCATGATCTGCATGTCGCGGTTCAAAGGCAAAGACCTCACACTCAAGCTCTAAAACTCGTGGTGCGATCAGACCGCCCAACAAGGAGTTAAAATGTCGATCACTTTCAATACTGAAACGTTCAGAGACGATTTCACCTACTACAACAGTCCAGAAGCAATCCGCCGTTTCCCGTTCCCCTTCGATGAAGACCGGTACATGTACAAGGTCAACATGGAACAACACGAACCAGGCGAGCAAGACTCCGTGCTGGAAAATCCTATCGATGTCGATGAGCACTACGTGGCGGAGATGCAAGACCGTGCCCTGGTGTTAGCCGAGGATCCCAAGCGCTCACAGACCCTGCCGCATATGGAAACAGCAGCTTGGGACACCGTGGAGTTGTTGTTGTCGCTGTTGGCTCGCGATTACCCAGAACATTTCACGTTGGAGCGCGATGGCACCAACTGGCACTGGATCAACCGGCCACTGGGACTCGATCACAGGTTTACTTTCGGTGATTCAAGCACGCTACCACCCCGGCCTGATCACCGAGGTGATGAACCGATGCCACCGTTGGAATATGTCACCCGCCAGGTACAAGGCGACTTCGCCGTCCTGGACCAGCGCGATGACAACCTCTGGATGGACGCTGGCACGGTCACGAGCCAAGCCGACTGGTCGCTAGATTTCGACATCGGCATGGACTTCTACGAGTGGCACGGGCCGGTACCGTTGGCCCATCAAATGGGGATCTTTGAACGAGCATTGAAATACTTGCTCAGCATTGAGCAGCATAATCCGGCTCGTCGGTTGAACTGGACCATGACGATCAACCCCCGTCTTGATACCAGCCCAGAAAATTACAATACATGGGGCGTTGACCGCACAACGGTCACCCCGGAAAATGTTGGCGAAAAAGTTCACCTTCGTGTGGAGCTGCAGTCGTTCTTCCGGCTCCCCCGCTCCAACGCCCTGCTTTTCCCTATCCGATGCTATTTGATCAGTCTCAACGACCTGGTCACGATGCCCGGCTGGGGTACACGCCTGTACCGCGTGCTCAAAAACCTGCACCCGGACTTAGCAGACTACAAGGGCTTGACCACCTACCAGGACACTGTCGTCGAGTGGCTCGCGCACTACGACGATGGCTCTGAAGAAGTGAAGAAAGATGCAGGGTGACCCGCATCCTGATATAAACCGCGGAACCGCATGTGAAACCCTCGCTCCCCTCTCAGAAGATTGGGAAGCGGGGGTTTTGCATATCCGACAAGAAAGCGGATGAGTCGTAGCTGTGGGTAAGACAAAACCCCGAGACTTCGTGAAGTCTCGGGGTTTTGCTGAGCCCCCTACCAGATTCGAACTGGTGACCCTCTGTTTACAAGACAGATGCTCTGGCCAGCTGAGCTAAGGAGGCGCGGCGATCTAGCCGTGGTCATTGTGACCTTGGCTAGTCTAGCCGAAACCATCAGGAAACAAAAACCTGACGGCTGTCTTCAGTCACACTTAGTTGGAGAGTTGAGACTCGGCCCACGACTGGAAGGATTCTCCGTCACCGGTGTTCTCGTAGTACTCACCGTTGACCCACACCGAGGGGGTCCCAGCAATGCCGGCTGAGGTGGCCTGTGCGGTGGTGTAATTGACGAATGGACGGTACGTATTGTCGTTGATGCAGTCATTCGCCTCTGCACCAACTTCCGAGGCCAAGCTGCTCAATTCGTCATTGGACAACCCGGCCCCCTGGTGGCTGTCGTACGTTGCAAAGGCTTCGGTAATAAAGTCTGTGGCCTGCTCTGGGGATTCTTCAGCAACACAAGTCATCGCATTTGCTGCGCGAGAAGAGTAGTTGTCTGTTCCGGGGTTATCCAAGAAGTTCACCATACGGTACTCGAGGGTGTGGCCATCTGCCATCAGCTCATTGAGCGCTTCGGAGTTCTCTGCTTCAAACTGTGCACAGTACACACAGTTCGCATCGGCATAGATGATGATATCCGAAGCGTCTGCTCCTGGAACTTCAGTCGGCGCCTGGCCCGCGGTCTCTGGATTAGGCTCTTCTACCGTGGTGGCATCAACTTCACTTGGGCCGTCCACTTCAGTAGGTACACCGTCTTCGAAGACAATACCGCCCTGTTCTGTTCCCGATGCCGGTGCTGGTCCGGCGTCAGGGATGGAACGCGACGAATTCATCAGGGTTACAACTATGACGATGGCTACCACCGCTGCAATGACACCAACGATCGTCCACGTAATGACGCGTGAACGACGCTTTTCTGCTGCCAACTGGTTGGCGTGAGCCTGCCGTGCGGCATCACGTGAGCTGCGGGCTGATTTGTTTTTGGCCATTATCCTTTACCTATGCGTAGAGAATTTGTTGAATTTTGAACGACTCAGAGTATACGTTTCAAAACTGTGTATTTACTGAATCTGTAACTACTCGATACCAAGCTCCGGGTACTCACCCTGGATCATGGGTTCACCGGTGTCCGGGTCGAAATGGATTCTCATATACAGTTCGTCGCCATGGGTGGTGGTCACTTCTGCCTCGAGTAGATTACCGCGCCACTGTTCAGGATCTACTTCTTGGATCTGAGGGTATTTGGCGGTGGTGTTGGACTCAAGGACAGCATTCTGTTGCGTCTGGCCAACCATCCCGTAGATGATCCCGCCAAAACCCAGCACGATGACAGCCACCGCGGCAATTGTCTCGATGCGTACATCACGCGGGGCGTTTGGTCGCTCGCCTCGAGAATCTGTGCCCTCAAAGCGCGCGGTATCACCCTCCCGCCATGCTTTCAGACGACGCGCACGCCACGCAGCATGTGCCAGGATCGCTGCTCCGGCGACTGCGAACACAACCCCTATTGCTGCTGCAAGTTGCGGGGTTTGAAAATCCAAGGGTTCAAACATATCTCCATTGTCGCTGATTTAGCGCGTCACAATAACTCATTCACCGTGTTTTGACTCAGCGCGTAGTCACATCTTGGGCCCGACGCCGGCAAATCGTTCCAGACAGTGCACGAGTATGGTGAACTTGAAGATATGAAAATTGCTACCTTTCGCCTGCCCCACGAACGAGATGACCAACCCGGCGCGACTTTTGCCGCGGCAATCACTGAGACCACCACGGATAGCTCGGGTACCGAATATGCGGTGAAGGCTGTGCCGCTTGAGGATATTACCGACGTCGGCGCTTATCTCACGCTGCATCCTCAGGAGCGAACCGTTGCGGTGACTACTGCGATGAACGCTGCCAAAAACGATCCCGCCCAGGTGCTCGATGTCTCGGAGTTAACCTATGACACGCTCATCCCGTACCCGTCAAAAATTTTCTGTATCGGGTTGAACTACCGAAACCACATCCTTGAGACTGGCTTGGAATTGCCCGAATATCCCACCGTCTTCGCAAAATATGGCCAGACGTTGACCGGCCCGTTCTCTGACATCGCTGTGCCCCAAGTGGATCATCGGCTTGATTATGAAGGTGAACTAGCCGTGGTCATGGGGGCGCCAGGAAAGAATATTCCCAAGGCAGAAGCAAAAAACTACGTCGCAGGCTATACCATCGGCAACGACATCTCTCTTCGTGGGTTTCAGGGTCGCACTGATGAATGGATGCAAGGCAAGATCTTCGAGGCCACCACTCCAGTTGGTCCATGGCTCGTAACAGCCGACGAATTTTCCCAGGATGCGCAATTGACCACACTCGTCAACGGCGAGGTACGCCAAGATGATTCAGTCGATGATCTCGTGTTTGGAGTGGCTGAGCTGATCGAATATCTCTCGCAGATGATCACACTGTTACCCGGCGACATCATCCTGACTGGCACACCGGGTGGTGTAGCGCTGGCGATGCGTGACGCTGACGGGCGACGACCATGGTTGAAAGCAGGTGACATCGTGGAGACCCGTATCGAAGGATTGGGAGCTCAGCGCAATGTCATTGTCTAAGCCGATTGGCATTCTCGGTGCCGGGCGGGCGGGTACTGCTCTGGCACGAGCCGCAGCACGTGGCGGAGTGGAAGTTCGCATAGCGTCGACTCGAACCCCGGCACAGATGCGCTACCACCTGCTGCAGTACGCACCGTCAGCGACAGCGGTCCGTGCCCAGGATGTAGCGCAGGGGGTTGAGAACGTGCTCTTAGCCGTGCCCCAGGAAGATCTCGACGATGTCGAACCGGAGTGGATCGGTGATCGGATCCTCGTTGACGCGACGAATCGTTGGGAGGAAGAACCCTTGCCAGAGTGGTTTGAGATGGGTCTGGCTGAGGGATTGAGTTCTTCGGAAGTCGTAGCCCGGCGATTCCCTACCGCCAGAGTCGTCAAAGCGCTGAACCACATTTCGCATTGGGGGATGGATGCCCCGCGCTCCAGTGAACCACGGGCAGCAGCCATCGCATCAAACGATGCGGCGGCCGCCGCCGAGGTCGGTCAGCTCGTGACGGCTCTCGGCTTCGAACCCGTTATTGCTTCCAATCTGAGCGCTGGAATACGTACCGAACCGGGGACAGCATATTTCAATGTGGCCGCAACCCCAGAACAGATGAGTCGACATCTACTATAAGTTCGCTCTCACATGACGCATTTACAGTGGGCCCGGAGATGCTGTTCGGGCCCACCGTCATACGTGAGTGTCACCAAGCCGCTGGGGACTCCCAGAGGTTCAAGCTGGTACCGATATTGTTCTCCACGGCGTAGTTGTATACATCGTGTGCCCACGCAACGTCCTCTACGGGCATCCCGCCCACGGAGTAGACAATGATTTCATCATCTGACGTGCGTCCTGGTGTACGACCGGCCGCGATGTCTCCGATCTGTTGTAGGTCCTCATGTGGGAAGTGACCATCATGCTGCAGCTTGAGCATGCGAGACCCGATGATACCGATCTGGTCATAAGCAACTTGTGTCGTGTACTCATGGTGCCACTCGTCATAGAGCCCCATATAGTCGACGACCTTGCGTGTGTTGATCAGAAATCCATCATCGAAGCGTGTGGCGCCGGGGGCTATGATCAGGGTCCCTGGCGATAGCCATTCACCCTTCACCTGCGGAAACTCTGTACTGCCCTTCGGCGAGGCGTTTGCACCGGTGATCAACACCTCGACGTTTTCAACAGCCTCTCGCTCAGACTCAACGACCGTCACCGACTCCAGTTCTGGGTGGGCAGCCCGTATCGCCTCTGCGGCACGCTGTGTGGAGTCCTGCGAGCGTCCCTTGAGCTTGACATGTTTGACGCCTTGGCGCTGGGTCATAAGCCTTCTAAGGTCTTCTGCGCCATCACCCCGGGGCCGATGATGCCGACGGTATCCACGTGCTCTACAGCCAGATGCTTCGTACCCACATTCGGCACAGACGCGGTTCGATAGGCGGAAAGCAGGTTCGCTGACATGATGGCCTTGGGTGCGGCTGTATCGGTGTCGTTCAATACGAACAGGTGAATCGAGCGTGGCACGTTGTGTTCGCGGTTTTCGATGTTTGAGCCGTACCATTTCACACCGGTAGCGCGAAAGCGCCCGCCCAGATACGCTGGCATCGCCATGAATCGACGATCGATATCGTCTTTTGGCATACCCTCATGCTGTGGTTCACTTGGGAAGGAGATCATAGCACCGTGCGAGTCGCCTCGTTCACCGACCATCATGTAGTCCCCGTCAGCCAGCAGTACGAGTGATTCCTCCATCACGTCAATACAGCGACCGATATCCGTGACACCGGCGTCAATCATTTCCGGCTCGTTGAGGTACAAGAAATCTATCCGTTGATTCAAGTGAGGTCCCTTCTAGCTACTTCAACCAGAATGTTGAGTCCAGACTGAGTCCTGCAGATCAACGACGAAGTTTCAGGCCCGTCGAGCGCGTCCTGCAGGCACCTTCCTTACATGAGGAAAATACCTGTTGCGATTAACAATGGTCGGGGTGACAGGATTTGAACCTGCGACTTCGTCGTCCCGAACGACGCGCGCTACCAAGCTGCGCCACACCCCGGCTACAAAGGTCTCGCCGATCGAGGGGAAACCTACGCGTGCATCTATGATCTTCGGCTACGCCGCATGCGGTACCGTCGCTGAAGGTCCTCAAAGTACTGCGGCGTTCCAGGATCAGGCGTGCCAGGATCGACTTCTGAAGGTGTGTCCTCGTTGAGCGCCGCCCACTCGCGTGGATCAATATCGTCCCTGAGCTGGCTGTCAGATTGCAGCATTGGTTCACGAATCATGGTGATATGCTCCATGCCAGCCTCATAGAAGATTTCGCCAACTTTGGAGAGTCCGAAGGTCTCGTACCACTCTTCCAAATGCGTTTGTGCGTGCATTGTCAGCAACTGGTCGGGATAGTACGCCATCACAGCGCGGATCAGCGCACTGGCCAACCCATGTCCGCGAAACGCTCTGTCAGTCGCGACCCTACCGATGGATAGCGTGTGGTGGTCTTCTCGCAACACGCGAAGGGTTGATACGGGCACGCCCTCGATCTGGATCCACCAAATCTGCGTGGTGGGTTCAAGATCGCGGCCATCGAGTTCTTCAACCGTCGTGATCCCTTGTTCCATAACGTAGACGCGATAACGCAGACGTGCAATGTTGTAAGCCGTCTCGTGGCGCATCCGGGTCCAGTGTGCGTTTTGGATTTCTACCATGCACATATTCTAGGGCACTACCGAAGCACTAGTGGAAATGTGTGCCAAACCACTCGAATACTTCCCGCCCCGAACGAGCAAGATAATGCGCACAACGGATGTGTGTGGTGGTGTGGTGGTTAAACATGTATGACCCCAACCAGCACACCCATCATGGTGTGTGGTTGGGGCCATACCCTCAAATTATTGTCCGGCGGTGACCTACTCTCCCACAACCTCCCGG
>NZ_BAAGSP010000040.1:0-18878 GCF_054782375.1 Yaniella soli | reverse complement strand
AAAAGCATCAGTAACGGCGGCCCTCTCGTCTTTTCGACACGCCGAACAGCGCCACATTTAATACGCAGCTTCACCCACCGAGGTTAAATAACAAGCTAAGGAACACGATCTTGGTTCCCACACAAGTCCTTAGGCCCAAAATTCAATAAATCTTACATTAGCGACAGTGAGTTTCCCTGCGAGCTCCGAGCCTACAGTCAGTTACTCGATGCCTTGAATTATCGCTAACGATGGGCCACGACGATGTAATGGCCCGTTAGCAACAATTACCTGTTGGAAATTTATCTGTTGCGTTCCTGTATTCTGATCAAATTACAGACCGCAGAAAGTGTAGGCGTCGGAGTACCGATCCTTTTGCCGGCCCGTTCGATAGCACCTCCGATAGTTTCAACTTCGGTAGGCCTTCCGCTCTCTATATCGACTAGCATTGATGTCTTGTGATCAGCGTGATTCTGGTGCGCATGCACTATATTTTCGCGAATGCGTTCTTCGTCGATGGCAATGCCCTCGTGCTCTACAACTTTCAGCGATTCATTCAATATAGCAGTTGCTAGATCCCGTGCTTCCGGCACATCATAGACGCCACCCACGGTTAATCCTGTTGCTCCGCTCACCATGTTATAAACCGCGTTAAAAATAACCTTCTCCCAAATCGGAATCATGACGTTCGGATCAAAAGAAGCATTCATTCCGCTCTCATCTAGGATCCGAGCAATGAGCTGTGCTTTAATATGCGCACCACCTCTAAGACCACCGACAACCACATGTCCGGTGGGTTCTGAGTAAATGACACCGTCCTCGGCACGCTGAGACGGAAAGTCTGTCATACCGATAATGGTGCGGTCGGCTCCAAAAACTTCGACAAGCAGTTCTTCATTTCCAAGGCCGTTTTGTAACGAGACTCCGACCGTTTCATCAGTGATGAGATGTTGTATCGACGCCACAGCGCTTCTTGTGTGGGGGCCTTTTGTAAAGACCATGATTACGTCGACCACATCGTCGCTGTCTTGAGCCGTTGCTGCAGTCGCATTTACATGAAATTCCTGGCTCCCAGTACGCACCTTAATTCCGTCTCGGTTGATACCTTCGCAGACCATTTCAGAGGAATCGATCATGGTGACAGTTTGTCCTGTAGCAATGAGATGCGCCCCGAATAACTGTCCCATTGCCCCTGCGCCGACTATTGCAATCTTCATTTGAGCTTCCTTCTAAACGAGCCGACATCCGTTGTTCGAGCCATGGCATCTACTGCGTCTCCACGGATGTCAAGCAAACGTCGCTAGCTTTCTTAGTCCTATATTTTTCTACTTTGCGTTGTAAATCCAGGTACCCATCAGCAACAGTTGAACATTCCATCAGGACGGAACGGTTGACTTCTAGGCAGGTGAATCTCTCTAGTCACGCATCCTCAATGTTCTGCATTACTCTGATTGCCCACTTCCTAAACCATGCACTCGCAGCCGATGCAGCGTTGTGTGTTGTGTGAGCTCTAACAACCGAGGTAAAAGGACCACTCGGCATCGGCCAAGATTCTATGTTCCAACCGCGAGACCACTGGTTCACAACGGCTTGAGGTGCAAATGCGATCAAATCTGAGGTAGAGACGATAGCTGGAATTGAGGCAAATGCAGGCAAGTAAATTGAGCCTTCCACCGGTGGGGGCATAAACGCTTCTACCAGGCTATGTCCCGTCGTGTTTCGCGCAACTACACGCGGCATACTTACGATTTCGTCAAGAGCCGGAGCCTTTGTACCAAACCGACCTCGTTGCGCGACACAACAATAGACATCAGGCCGAATTACCGTTGTTTGCAAGCGGCCTGAAAGTAATGTGGAAGCCACAGCAATATCAATTCTGCCCTCCACTAGATCATCAGGTGCCGTAGAAGCATCGAGATTTACGATATCTAATCGGCTTTTCGGAGCCGCTTCCGCGAGCTCGGACACCAAGGTAGGCAAAAAAATGGTCTGCCCGATGTCAGTCAAAGCCATTCGAAATGTTTCAACGGATGTTGCCGGCTGAAACTCAACGAGCTGCCCAACCGCAGCTTCCGCAGCCGAAGGCAAATGTCCAATTTCGTTGTAGAGCTGTATAGCACCACGGGTGGGCGTTATGGTCCGTCCTGTCCTTGCGAAGAGTACGTCTCCGGTTAAACGACGCATTCTGTTTAATGCTTGAGTCACGGATGGCTGCGATAATTGTAGTATTTTAGCCGCCGCAGTGACCGTGCCAGTTTCGTAAACAGCTACAAAGACACGTATTAAATTCAGATCCAAGGCCAACTCCTCATCCATTTAACGAGACTCACGGCACAAACATGGGATGCTAATTTCTGCACCGTCGCAGGAGACGACTGTGGCTCCGAAATCAAGCAACAGCTTGTCGGAACCACAGTCTACTAATGACCGTGGCGCAATATCTGGCCTACAAGAGTTTCCAGTCAGCCTCCCACATATGTTCCTACAGGACTCAGCCTGGACCACATCCACCGTTCGACTCTTAGAACGGATACGGCGCAATGTCTGGACGCACCGTGAGCCACTGGGTCTCAGTAAACGCCTCGATGTTGGCCGTGTAGCCTCCGAACCGTGAACCATTGCCAGAGTCCCCGACTCCGCCGAACGGCGCGGTAGATTCATCCGCTACTGTTTGCTCATTGATATGGACCTTTCCAGAATGGACCATATCTGCAAGTTTCATTGATTCTCCGACATCCCCGAGAATGGAAACCGCTAAACCATACTCACTGGAGTTAACCAAGTCAGCAGCTTCTTCAATCGATGAAAAGGACATCACGGGAGCAACAGGACCGAAAATTTCTTCTTTCCAAGCTGGGTTATCTTGATCTACTCCCGTAATGAGAGTTGGTCTATAGAACAGCCCGTCGTATGTCCCCCCGGCTTCAACAGAACCGCCTGCATCCTGTGCTGCCCGAACAATCCGGTCAATGTTATCTCGTTGCTTGTCATCGATAATCGGGCCAAGCGCCACTTGGTCAGTCCATGGGTCGCCGATAGGCAGATTCTCAGCCTTTTCTTTTAGCACAGCCACATACTCATCGCGCATAGATTCATGAACTAGATGGCGGCCCGCCGTCATGCACACCTGTCCTTGGTGCATGTAGGACCCGAAGGCCCCAGCCGAGGCTGCTGCATCGATATCGGCACCAGGCAGAACAACTACTGCGTTATTCCCACCAAGTTCCAGATGAGCTCGTTTCAGGTTCTTGCCACAAGCCTCGCCCACTTTCCTTCCAGCAGGCGTAGAACCAGTAAAGGACACCACACGCACCTCTGGAGCTTCAGTCAGTGCCACACCAGCATCGACGTCTCCAGGAAGGACCTGGAGAACTCCAGCTGGGAGACCAGCTTCTTCGAAAGCACGCATAATCATGTATCCTCCGGAGATAGGCGTCCGAGGATCTGGCTTCAGAATCACGCTGTTACCTAGCGCAAGTGCTGGCGCCACTGAACGGATCGAAAGAATTAGTGGAAAGTTGAATGGCGAGATAACACCGACTACACCGGCTGGGAATCTACGAGCGAATGACCAGTGGTCTTCGTCGGACGCTAGAACCTCGCCTTGAACATGTCGCGGTAGGGCAGCAGCATCAAAGCATTCATCAGCCGCCACATGGGTTTCCAGTCCGGCTTTCGGGCCGATAGCGCCGGTCTCACGCTGCACCCATTCGTTTAGCTCTTCGGCATTGTTCACAAAGAAATCGCCAGCTTTTCGCAATATTGCTGCGCGTTCTGATGGCTTCTTTTGTGCCCACTGTTCCTGCGCTTTTGCAGAGGTTTTGGCAGCGGCAAATACATCCTCGCCTGTAGCTTTAGATACAGTGCCCAGCACGGAGCCGGTTGCTGGTTCGATCACTTCGGCGGTGCCACCACTTCCGGTGGTCCATTTGTCTGTAAATAACATCCCGTCCCATGTTTCTTGTAGCATAGCGTCACTAGCAATTGCATGGGTCTTGTTCTCTGACATGAGAGTCTCCTAATGTCTATTTATGTATGAAATATATAATTGCTACACTGATCAATTGTTCAGTCATTGACCGTCAAAGTTGAATAAAGTCAGAAGGCTCGTCTGCTCAGCCATCGCCATCAACTAGCTTGATCCTGAATCGCTGCTATTGCGTCGACTTCAAATCGCAATCCATGTGCAAGTCCAACCTGCACAGTCGTACGCGCAGGTCTTGGTTCAGGAAATAGCTGCAGGTATACGTCATTGAGCTCGTCTCGATCGCTGATATCACTCAAATAACATGTTATTTTGATGATGTGTTTCTGCGTGGCCCCGGAGGCTTCCAAGACTTGTTCTAGTGAGGTGAAAGCCCTGACCACTTCATCAGTGAAAGATTCCGGTGGCTTCGATTCTCCGATTTGCAAACCTACTTGTCCGGATACGAATACGAAATTGTCATACCGTACGGCATGGCTTAAAGGCGGAACTTCGGGTACTTCGTCGCTATTGATATATTCAAGCTGGCCTGACAATTATGCTCCTTTTCCGTTGATGCTCATGTCTTGCAAAATTTGTCCGGCATACTCCCATAAGCGCTATCTGTTGTTTTGACTAGGCTCGTCTTTGACCGCTACTGCACCAACGATGGCAACCAAAGCACAACGTCTGGGAAAATGAAGAAACCTACTAGAAGTAGAATTTCTAAGACGACAAAAGGCCAAACCCCTTTGAATACTTCGATTGAGGGGAGGCGAGCAGTACCTGCAACAACGAAGACATTGATTCCCACAGGAGGTGTTACCATGCCAATTTCGATTAACTTGATAATCATGACACCGAGCCAAATCCCGTCAAATCCCATGTCCATAGCAACTGGATAGATCAGCGGAACCGTTATAACGAGGATCGATATTGATTCCAGCGCCATGCCGAGAGGGATCAAAAATACCAAAAGCAAAGCCATAATGGCCCAGTCGGGGATGTCCAATGACGTCACTGAATTACTGATGGTTTGCGGAACCCGTGCGACTACGAAGAACGTTGACAGAATAGAGGATCCAACAATGACTGCGAACACCATGGTTGACGTCTTTGCGGTCTCTGTCAACGCGCCAACGAACTGGCGCGCAATCTCGCGCACCCCGTTAGTCTTGAATTCAAGAACAAGAATCACCAGAGCAGCCAAAGCACCGATGGCCGCGGACTCGGTCGGGGTGAACAGCCCGGAGTAAATTCCCCCCATAATTATGGCAAATATTATCCCGAGACGGAATAATCCGCGATATGGCAAGCCTGTAGCTTGTTGCCGTCCCTGGCTCTTTTCAATTTCTACATCGATTTCCTGGGCCAAGGCCGAGCCATTAGACGAAACTTTTGAATATTTCCGAGTGCGGATGAGAATATAAGTGGCATAAATAACCGCAGAAAGCGTGCCCGGAACAATGCCCGCAGCTAACATCTGCGCGATTGATACATTCGCAAGAATTGCGTATAGCACCAAGAACAGGCTCGGAGGAATCATCGCACCAAGAGTTCCTGCGACTGCGACAAGCGCACCTGCCATGCTAGCCGGGTAGCCCGCTTTTCTCATTTCACCGACGGAAAGCCGCGACATGGTGGCAGCCGTACCGATGCTTGAACCTGAGACCGCAGCAAATCCTGCACAGGCCGCTACGGTCGCAATTCCAATACCCCCAGGAATCTTCGTGAAAGCACGACGGGCAATAGTAAATACTTGTTCAGCGACCTTGGCCCTGACAGCAAAGACCCCCAGAAGAATGAACATCGGGATAATCGTCAGAGAGAAAGTTGATGTTTCTTCGTAGGAAGCAGTCGCAAGGGTACTTCCCACAAATGCCTCATCCCGGAGGACCCACAAACCGATACCACCGGAAATGGCCAAAGCCAGCCAAACCGGCATTTTCAGTAGCAATAACGCAATTAAGACGCCAGCCACAAGTAAAACAGCAAGACCGGAGCTCATGATTTTTTCTCCGTTCCGTCAACCTCGGGTGCTATTACATGCTGTCCAGTCGACGATGAGTCCTGCGCTTCATCGTTTGCGAGCGCATCTTCATCCTCTCCCAGCAGCGGTTCATTCCGGAAAGATAAGTAAGCATTCGCGAGGGCAACAATTAAGAAAGCAACATAACCAATAACGATCAACCAGCGCGCTGGCCAAATTGGCCACACAACGAGGCCTAAAGTTACCTCGCTCATCTCAGTACTTTGGATCGCTCGATCAAAAGTTGACATAATAAACCAGACTATCATTCCAGAACCTAGTAACCACATCAAACCCGCAATCATCCTTCTGGACTTGGTTGGGAGTTTCGAAGTCAAGAGATCAACTGAAACATGGGCATTTGTCGTACCAGCGTAAGCAATACCAAGAAAAACAGTTGCGACAAGCGCCATTTCACTGAGTTCTAATAGGCCTGGAATCGGTTCGCCAGCGGTGTTCCGCGCGACGACATCAATTGAAATAGCAACCATCATGACAATCGTAGATAGCGACGACAACGCTCCGAGTGGCACGGCCATCTTTTCCACGGAAGTACGAAGGATATCCTCAAAGGTCTTGGGTTTAGCAACCATGAGTCCCACTCATTTCTCCGGTTGGGACATCACCCATAGATGTCCCAACCAGCACAGAATGATTTACAGAACGACTAATTACTTAGCCTCGTTCGGCACAGGCAAGTGAGGGATCAGCTTCCATATCACCGCTGTATTCGTCCAGCTTTGATTTGTAAGCTTCCAGGTATCCTGCAGCGTCGGTCAGGCCATCACTTTCGGCTCCTTCAACCCAGCGCTCTTCAAGATCTGCTTCGATGGAGTCCTCCCAGCGTTGCGACTCGTCGTCTTCCCACTGGTTGAGTTCACCGATTGTGTCTAGCAACAAATCGCACTGCATTGTGGTGATCTCGTTAAAGATCCGGTGCGCATGTTCCGAGTTGTACTCTTCCGTGACTTCATCGACTACGCTTCGAATATCATCAGGCAACTCACTGTAAACATCGCTATTCATCCACATGCCAATGGTGGTGTAAGTGCCAATCCCTGGGTCAGTCCATTCGGGAAGAATATCCTTGAGCTGATACGCCACGGTACCGTCCAGTGGGAAACCTGCTGCGTCTGCAAGTCCACGCTCAATGCCCTCATAGGTCTCCGGAGCAGTAAGCACTACGCTATTCGCCCCAGCAGCGTCTACTGCTTCCTGCGCATACTGCCCCGCCATTCGGAGGCGGAGTCCGTCTAAGTGATCCACTGAGCTGAGCTCTGTATCCCCACCAAGCAACAACCTACCTGGTGGAACATGCGCTATCGGGTGCAGATTATTTTCTTCCCAAAGTGCAGCAGCACCTTCGTGTTCTGTACTGAGATCATGAATCGCTTTGGCCACTGGTTCACTTCCAGGACTCAGAAACGGAATACTAGAAATTGACGCCATGGGGAAAAGTTGGGTCGAGTAATCTGTCAGCGTCTGACCAACATCAGCTCTTCCATCCCGGACACATTCAGGGATTTCTGATGCGCTGCACAGCGAGTCTGCCGCATCAATATTGAAAGTTACTCGGCCATCAGTTCGTTCTTCAATTTCTGTGTACCACCATTCAGCCATTTCCTCACTCAGACTATCTGGAGTAGCCCACGAGGCCACGTTCAGTTCAATATTTTCTGTACCGTCAGAACCTTCGGTATCGCCAGAACAACCTGCAAGGACGAGAGTCAAACCACCTAAGACTGCGGCACTTTTCATTGCCCTTTTAGGGCGTTTAAACGCGATCATCTTTATGTTCCCTTCAAAGTAAGCTTTATTCGAGTGAATACTTTTTCTACAAACGCATGCGTAAACGAGGTAAGGATGTGGGGGCCTCGGAGTCGCGAGCTACACGGTCCGCAACGATTTTTGAATTAGATAACGTGTGCATCGATCAGAACGGGACCCTTAGCGTCAAGCGCCTCGATGTACGCTGCCTCTAATTCCTCCGGCGACGTCACCCGAGAAGCTTTGACCCCATAGCCATCAGCGATTGAGACTATGTCGATGCCTCCGACTTTTAGACCGGGCACATTTTCTGCCCCCATCCGCTGAGAGAATCCAGCAAGGGCCCCATATCCAGAGTTGTTTACGATGACGAAGATCGTGCGAGTCTGGCGTTGGGCTGCTGTGTACAGTGCAGAAATTCCGAAATGTGCTGCACCGTCTCCTACGGTAGCCACTATGGTCGCGTTCCGGTCTCCGAGCGCCATGCCCACTGCAACCGGCAGGCCAAACCCTAATCCGCCCGACGCCGGGAAGTTGTACATCCCCGGTCGATCAATAGCAATGCGCTCTAAGTAATCAAGGTCTAATGTTGTGGTCTCATTGACGTAGGAAATAGTCTCGTTGACGTTCCGATTCAGAACGTCAAGAACCTCGCTGCCTGTCATTCCGTCTTCGGAACGCTTTGGGGCAGGAAGTGCCCTGGAACCTCGTTCGCCTCGACGAATACCACGGTCCTCCACTGAAGTTGCGAGTCCCTTAACTACGGCACCAACATCTCCTACGAAGGAGCACCCAAACGGGGCGCGAGTAGCTTCCCGAGGGTCCTGAGTTACATGAAGCACCTCAGTTCCAGCACTAAGATAATTACTGGGCTCCCAGCGGTGGTAACGAAATACGGGAGCCCCCAGAACGAGCACGGTATCGAATTCCTCGAGTCGGTCACGAACCGACTTAATACCAGGGACGATCACGCCCTCAAAGTTCGGGTGCGTTGTAGGAAACGAACACCTAGAAGGCGACGGTGCAATAAGAACCGAGGCGTCGAGCCTCTCAGCGACCTCAACCACAGAGTCAAAAACAGCAGCATCATCCATCGCGGCCGCGTCCAGCTGAGGTCCCACAACTAATGCGACCTTTTCGGCCTTCTCTACTTGAGTCGTCAACTCCTGAACTACAGTTCCGTGAACGTGCCGCTCCTCGGTAACCGAACGACCGTAAAGTAGATGATCATCGTCTAGGGCAGGCTTTTCCCAATCGTCCAGAGGCACTGACACATAGACCGGCCCTGCCGGTTTGGCCGTTGTTTCCAAAATAGCCTGGGATAGTGTGCGGGGCACATCCTCAGGTGCTAGCGGCTCATGTGAGTACTTCACTAATGGCTGTGGCAAGGTAGCTGCGTCTGTACTCCCCAAAAACGCTTCTTGCCCCACCGTCCGGCGAACTTGCTGTCCAGCAAGTATGACCATTGGTATATGACCGTAGTGGGCATTCGTCAAAGCCCCCATAGCGTTTCCAGACCCAGACGCGGCATGAAGATTTACAAGCGCTGGCCGCCCTGTAACTCGAGCGTAACCCTCGGCCATGCCAACGACTACCTGCTCGTGAAGTCCCAAAACAAAGTCAAACTCTTCGGTGAGTCCCGCTAAGAACGGAATTTCATTGGACCCCGGGTTGCCAAAAATAGTGGTCAGACCATTGCGTCTAAATAGCTCAAGAGTCGTCTCAAGAACCGTGTGCTTAGGCATTTTTCCTCCAGTGAGTGCGTTCTCTCAAATCGAGAGGCAGTCATGTTGCTGATTACACAAAGATACATGACGAGCATCACCAAAATCTAATAAATAGTTTTTCAACATACCATAAGCGCAGCCTATTGACTTGCTGGGAGTCCAACCTGAAATAACCACTGGGTGCATAGAAAAACCCAGGAAAATCTTTCGTCGAGAGATGATCAATCCTCTGTGCGCCATACACCAGTAGACGGGTGCACGAGTAGCGTTAGGTGACTTTCGCGTGACCGATGTTAGGTCGATACTGATGCGAACCCAGTTACCTCTGGCTGGTTTGGGACCGGCTAACTCTTCTATGTCCGTCAAGCCGGTCGCATCGAGGTGGCTGAAGCATAGAGCGTTCGGAAGATCCGGCGTGCGATGTCCCGTTTCAGGCAGCGTCGGATTTTCTCGGTCGGTTTTGTGTTCGGCCCGTTCGACCGATCGCGGCACAGAGGATACTTCCAGCTCTTGGATGATGTGCTCGACGTTCTTTTTGCTTTTGTCTCAGTCAATGATCTGCAGTGGGCACTTGCACCGACTCTCAACTTCAGTCGCCGCCTCGGTTGAATCTGAACGGACCAAGACGACATCAATCCACGTTGGTGTCTCACCGGGTTTCGATATTGTCAGCGGAGTCGTCTACCGCTTCGTTCAGGGACGGGAGATTTCTCGGCACGAACCCTTCTTCGTACAGGACTTGTCCAAGGGAAGCCACTGAAATGACGCTCAATCCGGCAGGTACATTCGCCCCCGCCCTACCGAATATCGCAAAAGCAGCATCGTTGGCTGTGCTGAAGCGCGGATGATACTTTAGACCACTAAAAGTCAGCGCGTCTGCTCCGACTGCCCAGGAGACAGTAATTTCGTAGTTATCGATCGAATGAATTTCTCTTGTCACCCCGACTCTGACTGCGTCCTTGTCGGTCAGGTCGCCCAGATCTGTCAGTTTGCCCCGATCTGGCTCACGACAAGGTGGTCACGTCTGAACCGTGATCAATACCTCGATTATCAACACAAGCTCCGAGCTGAGATCACCACTCGTTACGGCGCAGACTACGCACCACTCGATTGGGAAGCTGACGTATGGATCGAAAGAGGACCCGAACCGACGCCATAATTAGCGCAGCTAGCCTTCGATCGAGGCTCCGCTAGATACCCGAAAGCATATTGCTAAACCCGCTGGTCTTCGAGGACCGCGTGGGCGGCCCAAGCGCCGGGCATGCCGTGAACGCCAGTACCGGGTGGGGTGGCGGATGAGCAAATATAGAGACCGGGAACACCCATCCGGTACGGCTCGAGGGTGAGGCCACCACGTAGCAACAACTGGAAACCGGTCATTGATCCCCCAGCAATATCGCCACCGACCAGGTTCGGATTCCACTGCTCAAGAGCGGCGGGATCCCAAATCTTCTTGTTGAGCACCTTGGCACCAAATCCCGGGGCGAAGCGCTCGAGCTGTCCGGCAATCGCATCAGCAACGTATTCGCGGTCGGATGCTGCCGGTCGATATCCATTGGGCACGTGCGTATAGGTCCACAACACATGTTTGCCTTCGGGGGCACGCGACGGATCAGCAACCTGGGGCTGGGTGACCATCACAAACGGTCGATCAGGAATCCGGCCGGCATTCACTTGTGCCTCGGCCAACCGAATCTCGGCGGCCCGGCCGCCCAGGTGCACGGTGGTGGCTTTGGCTACTCGGTCATCGGCCCACGGGACCGGGCCATCCAACTGCCAGTTGCGTCATCAAGTAAGTGCGCTAGCCTCAAGGACAGATCTACTACTCAAACACGAAAAGTCTCTCCCTATGACTCCTGTATTTTCTGAACCTTCTTTTGATAGCTACGACGTCCGGGACTGTTCAAGTTTCGCTCCCTTTGTTCAAGGCAGAAGTTCCGGCATTTATATATTCGAGTTCACCAATGGGCAGCGCTACGTCGGGCAAACCGTAAATTTCGTCGGACGCTTTCACTCACATATCCGAGGCAGTGATCACCACGAACCGTGGGACGACATCGCCCGACTCATGATCATGGATGCCAAACCCAACGACCTTGACGAACTCGAGTTTCAGATCATCGCCTGGCAAAGGGATGCAGGCTACTCGTTGCGCAATAAAGTATTCAACTTCGGGTTCGAAGGACCTAGCGAACTCGATAGTGCCATCCCCATCATTGACCAATTGCACTGGGCAAACGGCGATGACGACTACGACATCACCGACATCCGCCAAGCAGCCAACCGCGCCCTCGAAGGAAAAACGAAGTTACACCACAGCCCCGAGGGCAAACAGCCTTGGATGCAGGAAGTTACCGATGACGCGACATGGCCCACCGTTGCCAACGCCGTCAGCGCCGACTTGGGAGCCGTCATCGCTAGAGCAATCCCCGAGGCAGTCGAACTCGAGAGCATCTATTGGACCGTTTCGGATTATCCCAGCACTAAGGGAGGCCGCCTCACGACGCTCAACGTCGGAAGCGTTGAAGTACTATATATCCCTCGAGAACCTTTCGAACTGATGTATGCAAATGGCAAAAAGAGAACGCAGCACTGCAGCTTTCTCAATATGTCGCCGGGGACGGTCACAGACGACGGCGAACCACACGCACGATGGCAGAATACTGCGCCGCTCATCAATACCTTTACTCATCAACCCAACTACCGCATCGGCCCGGTCGATAACGTGGGTGTACCCACTGGTTATATCCGCCAAGCGCTCGAACATCCCGAGATCCTGCAAGGCGTTCGACAGTTCTGCCTCAATCTCATGCGGTCGAACCAGTCGGGCATGTTTCGCAGGTGGCACTCCCGTGAGTTGACCCGCAGAGCATACGAAGAGCACATCAGAATAACTGATTCCTTACCTTAACAGGAAGAGTAGAACGAATACGAGCTCGCTGACGCTTCGTGAACCAAGGACCTGAACCGAGCACACCGAGTCGAGCTCGGCAAACGCTGAGTCCTACGGTCGTCAACCCTGGATGAGGCACCACGACCATAAGTCAGCGCCCCACCTACGCTAACCGTTGGCATCATCGGCTTAGTCACCCTGCTGTGTTGCGAAGCAGTCTTCGGGTGGTCCGCAGCAATATCCGCCTCCACCGAACTATCAATGCCCGACCGACCGTCGTGTTGGCGCATGATCAACCGCAGCACGGACTGATGCGCAAAGCCCACATTAACTACGACGACGTCATGAGTTGTGTTCGTCGGGCGGGAATCGCCAACCCGAATCCGTTGCATCGTCCTCGTCGAGCCCAGCCGCGCATTCAGCGTACTTGGTTTCGGCAGTGCTTTGGACACCGACGCACTCCACGATGTCCTCTGGGCCGACAGGGCGCTCTCGCACGAGGCAGGATCTCGGTCGCGCTGACTCCATTCGGTCCGAAGCCCCCAATATTAACGTGTGGCCTCGTCGTGACAGCCATGTTCGTTCCTCAATGGTCCCCCGGTACAGGTGTGCAGATGAACTAGATATCCAGCGAAGTCGGTCAGTATCGATGGCTCCGACGTTGAGCGCATCGTAGAGGCCGCCGTGACCACGCCGATACTTGACCCTCAGCCTCAACCGGGCCAGACCAGTGACCGGGCTGAACCCGCACACCACGGCATCAGCGGGCTCGAATAACACGTCACCACGCCGGATCAGACATGCGTGGTGGAAACCAAATCGAAACACATTCAAGGCACGTTCTGCGTCGTATTGGGGTAGCGAAGAGACCGGTGCTTGAGCGACAACCAGGCGGCCACCGTTTCTGATGATGCTATGTATTTATCAATAAAAGCATCAGCAGCGACGGCACTTAACGTTTTCAACAATCCGATCAGCACCACACTTCGGACTCACACCCGGCCACAAACGTTAAATAACAAGCTCAGGAAGATGGTGTCCAAGAACGCTTATATCGTCGTTTCAATAGGTGACTTCGCACGATAGATTGTGAAGCTCCACTTGCGAAAAACCGATCGCCTGCCCAAGCAAAGCCATTGCATCGTCATGTTACTGTACTGTCATGTCAGTATCATCAGCAGACTATTTTAACTCATCTGACGCTTTGCTGGAAATCATCGAAGTCATCCAGGCTGACCGCCCCGTCGCTGAACGACGATTGCAAGTTGGCCAGCATCTCCTTCACATCTTACGTGCTCAAACATTCGTATCCTATGTACATGGACCTAATGGCCCATTCCTGGACCCAATAGGTATCAATATGGGCAAAGAGGCCCTCGACGCATACGACAACCACTATCGTCACGTAGACATCGTCACTCCGGTGTTATTCCGCCAAGGGGGCGCGAGTCGCATTAGCCCTCCCTTCGACTCTAAAGAAGAGTTCGTTCGAGATTTCTTACACAGCCGAGGCATGTATCACGGCATGAACTTCTTTGCACGGCCCCCGGCCGCAGGAAAAGCCGATCTTCGGATCTGGCGGAATGCTAGTCAGGGGGCTTTTACTGACCATGAAGTCCGTCTACTTAGTGGGGTGGGTGGACTCATTGAGCGAATGTGGTCCTCACCCGTACCTGATACCGATGTCCAGCTCACGCCCCGCCAGGCTCAAGTTGCGGAGCTGGTAACCGCCGGCCTGCGTGACAAAGAGATCTGCTCACGGCTGAGCCTCTCGCTCCCGACCTTGCGCACACACCTCCGTAATATTTATCACAAAACAAAGGTGAATAACCGTGCAGGGTTAGCTGCTTACTACGCGCAGTATCGTCATTAATGACGATACCGAAAAGTATATGCCTCCCCTAAGATTCTTTGTGACCCAATTCACTTACAAAGGATTGTTATGACTCATTCACCAACATTGCCAAAAGAGACGGAAATCATACAGCGCATTGACCGATTCCCGAAATGGGGGCTCTCAATCACTTCGATGATTACTCTCGGTCTCGGTATGCTGTTCATTCAGTACGACATATTCAATATCAACGTCTCGTTTGTTCAGACTTGTTTACAGATCGTCGATGGATGCACGGGCAACACATCTGATCAATTCATTGGGTTACCCGTATTTGTCAGCTTACTTGGTTACGGGGTCGGCGCCTTAACACTCGGTCCACTCTCCGACCGTTTTGGTCGCCACAAACTATTAATCGTTGCCATGCTTATTACAGGGCTGGGTTCTTTATACTCCGCCTTGTCAATGGACTATACGAACTTCGTCATATCTAGACTCATTACTGGGATTGGCGTGGGCGCAGACCTAGCAATCATTAACGTCTATATCAGTGAAGTTGCTCCGCGCCGGAAAAGGGCTCGCTACACCAGTGTGATGTTCATTATGGCTTCGTTAGGTTCGGCGTTAGGTATTTGGCTAGGGCTGTTCCTCACCACCCCTATGGCGCCCTGGCCCCAAGGACTACCCGTCGCCTTGGCTTCTGAAAGTTTCAATACAGGTTGGCGCTGGGTCTATGCAATCGGGGCTATCCTCGCACTCATTTCAATTTTCTTACGTGTTGCTCTGCCTGAATCACCCCGCTGGCTGATCGATAACAATCTCCAAGATAAAGCAAGGGCAGTCATTGATGATATGGAGCAGAGGGCCACTAAGCAGCATCCGCTACTGCCAGTAGAAGTAGTCGTTGCTCCCGACACGTCAGTAACATCATCTGGACGACGTGCGATGACGGAACTTTTCACATCACCCCTGTATTTGCGCAGATTGATAGTCCTGAGTGCGGCTTGGACGCTTGGTTATCTCACGATTTACGCTTTCTCTGGTGCGCTAACTACGGTATTAGTTCGCCAGGGCTACACAGTCGGTGAAGCAGGTATAGTCTCAGCCATCGGACTGTTTGGTTTCATCGCTGCCGCGGTAGTAGCGCGCCTCGTCGTAGAACGCTTAGAACGACGGAACTGGATGATTATTGGTGCCGCGATCTCCGTAGTAGGCGCTCTCTTAGTTGCAACAGGTGATGGCACCCCGGCCTTAGTCTTGCTAGGAGCTCTGGTCTTGTTCTTCGGGCAAAACATATGGGTTCCAGCGCAATATGCATTGACGGCTGAGAGCTTCCCTACACGTTTCAGAACCACCGCCTACGCTCTGGCCGACAGCATTGGTCACGCTGGCGGAGGACTTGGCGTCTTCTTATTGGTCGGGCTTCTCGCGCCTCTACCTATGACGGCGTCCATGTTAGGCCTTGTGAGCTTCCTGGTTTTAGGTGCCCTCGTAAACCTTATGGCACCCAAAACCAGAAACAAGACTCTTGAGGAGATCTCCCAGTGATCAATAACCCACAGGCTATTTCTTCCCCAACTGATGGGATATGGACTGAGCTCGCATCCGACGAACAGATCAACGCTCAGATGCGAGCTCAGAAGAGAACTCACGCCCAGGCATCGAACGCTTTTCCTTTGGCCGTAAAAGCCAACATCGGAGTCACAGGTTTTACTCGTTCTGCTGGCTCTCACGCACTTACAGGGAAAACAGAACCCGTCGATGCGCCAGTTGTTGCCGCACTTCGAGCTGCCGGAGCAATAGTTGTTGGCATGACCAATATGCACGAACTCGCGTTTGGCATTACTTCGAACAATCCTCACTTTGGCCAGGTTTGCCTTCCTAAGCATGAACACCTGAGTGCGGGTGGATCTTCTGGAGGTAGTGCTGCTGCTGTTGCTGAAGGTAGCGTAGAGATCGCACTGGGCACAGATACAGGAGGTTCAGTATCTGTGCCTGCCAGTCATTGCGGCGTGTATGGGTTCCGGCCTACCACAGGACGATGGCCTAACGCTGGCATCATCGGCTTGTCATGGACTCGAGATACTCCAGGAGTATCTACGCGCAGACTTAGCCAAGCGTCGCAAGTAGACTCCTGGATAACCGGACAGTCCGTCGTACCAGCCCCTAATCGCCGACTTCGCCTTGGGCTACCACGTGAGTTCATGGAGGGACTAGATCCCTATACTGCCGCGGCCGTTACCTCTGCGATAAAGCTCCTTAGGGATCACGCGACTATCGTTAATATCGATTTCAGCCCTGTTCTTGCCCGGACGGGTCCAGCAGAGATGCCAACAGTCTTATGGGAATCTAAACGGCTGCTCAGCTTGGTTGCTGCGGAATTTTTCGAAACCACCACTACCGAGGGTTACGACCGTCTAAGTGCTTCAGTGATGAGTCCTGATGTAAAATCAATTCTTCAGAGCCAATACCAGAACCCTGTTACAGCTGCCGAGTACAGCCAAGCCCAGCAGGATATATCAAAGGCTCGTGCCATTTACAGCGAGATGCTACTCAAACACGACCTCGACGCGCTGATCTTTCCGTCAGCACCGGCTACTCCACCTCCCGCCCATACCGTTGACTCTGTCCAGCACCTAGGAGAGACTGAGAACGCCTTCCATCTCCATACTCGTCATAGCGGTCAGGGTACGATGCTTGCTACACCAATGGTGACGATTCCATTGTCTGTTTCTGAAAACACTCCACCCGTTGGTCTAACTATTCAAGGCTCACGCTTTGCAGACCGGGCAGTGTTAAGCATCGCGCAGTCTCTGGATGGTTTAGTAGAGTCCAAGTCGAACCCATCAACCAAAGAGGTTTCCCCATGAGGACTGGGCATTGTGGACTCTGCCGCGACGGGCCAACTATTCGTGCCCGATTACAACTTGCGGGTGATGCGACACCCCGTTACCTTTTAGGTGTCACTGTTTTCCGGCAGGATATGCAGTGTAGGGAGCCGGCTGGTTCCGGCATGATGTTTGCCCCGTTAGCTTATAAGTACACCAGATATCCGGCAGGATGGATGGTGGGCCGGTCCGGTTCTTGGGCATGATCGTGTGCCCCCAGTCATTGATGATCCGGGGGGTGTTGTCACCGGAACCGGTCTGGTTCGTTCGGATCGCTAATAGAAGCACGCTCTTGGAACTTACGGGCCTTTGTAACGTGCTTCTATCGTTTTCGTCAAGCTGCTGGAGCAAGTTGTGCTGGGCGAGATTCGTAGAAGGTGCCGTCTCTGAGCATGGCGAACAGGACGTCGATCGGCGTCTGGCAAGGGCCATGACGGCTTGGTTGTGGCGTTTGCCTTCGGCGCGTTTCTTGTCGTAGTAGCCCCGCGAGGCGGGGTCGCCTTTAATCGAAGCAAAGGCAGACAAGAACAGCACTCGTTTGAGGACTTTGTTGCCGCGCCGAGATGGGGATTCTCCACGAATGGAGGTGCCGGATTGGCGGGTTACGGGTGCGATGCCAGCATATGAAGCTAGGTGTGCTGCGGATTTGAAGTCTTTGCCGACGACTTCGGTGAGGATGCGTGCCGCTGTCCTGACCCCGATGCCTGGCATGGAGGTCAGGACTTCGGTAAGAGGGTGCGCATCAACGACTTTCAAGATCTCTGTTTCGATATCGGTTCGTTGTTGGGTCAGCTGTTGAAGTTGAGCCGCCAACCGCCCGACGATGTGTTCAGCAGCGTTCGTGCCAGTCACGATGGTGGTTTGTTCAGCTAGCGCGGCAAAGATCTCGTCGGTGAGTCGCGCCGCCATCCGGGGCGCTAATTTCTTTAACCGGGTTCTGACATGTCCACGGCCTGCCCGCTGCAAAGCGGCCGGAGTTGGATACCTACCCAGCAAATCCACCACGGCCGGGTGGGCCAGTCTGGGTCCAAGCACCCGTTCCAGCGTTGGGTGAATCTGGGTCAATAATCCTCGCAGCCGGTTGCGGACTTGGGTCAGTTGCGCGGCGAGATCGTCATCAAAACCACACAGCATCGAGAGTTCCGCAATCCGCTCCTCAGCCACGGTGATGCCGCGCAATGTGTGGGGCATGGTGCGCGCTGTTTCAGCAATTATGTAGGCATCTCGGGCATCCGTTTTAGCCTGGCCCGGATGTAAATCGGCCACCCGGCGCATCGCCAACCCTGGTAGGTAGGCGACTTGGATCCCGAGTCGTTGGGCAACCGCGATGACTAATGCGCCGATGGTTTTGGGTTGATCTACCACAACCAACAGCTCACCGTATTTGGCCGCAAGATCTTTCAACAGCTCCTGAATATTTGGTTCAGCTTGCGGCAACGGCTTGTCATATACGACCTTGCCATCGTGGTTGACAGCGGTGGCATGATGGTCGGACTTGCCGACGTCGATTCCAAGAAACACTTGAGGTTCCATCGGGTACCTTCTTTGACTCGTTCCACTAAAAGACCAGGTCACCGATGGCCCGTCCGCTCACAACCACGTTACAACGGCCCGTAAGTTCCAAGAGCGTGCTTCTATTTTGATAACAGATTGATAAAGTATGTAACGATTTGCTAACGACGCAGGGCCAATGGGCTCCATCGATACGCAGCAAGATCTTACGTCAATGTTGGTAAGCCCAACGCATGTTGGCGGTTCATTTACCACGAATATCATCCACACCGGAGGACGAATAAT
>NZ_BAAGSP010000039.1:0-19290 GCF_054782375.1 Yaniella soli | reverse complement strand
TCTCACCGCTACTGGATACCCATACCGGCGTTACCCGATCGTCAGACCGTCGTCACTGGATCGTCAGACAGCCGTTACTAAATACGCACTCCTAACACGAATGTCGAGCGTCAGGCCAAGGGTTCTTAGACTGAAACTCATGATTACTTTTCCGTCTGATGCCGATAGTATCGCGTACGCCCGCTCACTCATTCGCACTATTGCGGACTACCCGAAGCCCGGTGTCCAGTTTCGAGACATTACGCCTCTGCTGGCAGATGGGCAGGCTATGCAAACCGTAGCGGAAGCATTAATCTCACAGGCCAACTCTGAATTCGACGTGGTGGCCGGGGTTGAAGCGCGTGGTTTTATTTTTGCCGGCGCCGCGGCTGCCGTATGTGGAAGAGGCATGGTGCCGATCCGCAAGCAAGGAAAACTTCCGATGCCAGCGCATCGGCTCGCCTACGACAAAGAATACGGCCATGACGCGCTGGAGGTCTCACCCGAGCTCGAAGCCGGGATGCGAGTTCTACTGATCGACGACATCCTCGCCACGGGTGGCACGCTGAAGGCCGGTGCCGAGTTAATGCGTTTGGCGGGCGCGGAGCTCGCCAGCATTGGAGTTGTGATGGAGCTCCAAGGCCTCGGAGGTAGAACAGTAGTGCCAGAGACGAAGGCGCTGTTTAGCTTATAGCCTGTGGCACATGCGTGACGCCGTGGTGCTTCTTAGCGACGACGCCGTTCGCGCACTCGCATAGTAATTTCAATGGGGCTGCCCTGAAATCCAAAGTATTGGCGCAGTCTATTCGTGATGAAGCGTCGATAGCCGGGTTCTAGGAAGCCGGTCGTAAAGAGGATAAATTTCGGCGGACGAGTCGACGATTGCGTCGCGAAAAGGATACGTGGTTGTTTACCGCCACGAACGGGGTGCGGATGCGCTGCGACCAATTCTCCGATAAACGAGTTGAGCTGACCCGTTGGAATTCGGGTTTCCCATGAGTCAAGCGCGGTTTCGAGTGCGGGAACGAGGCGGTTTTTGTGCCAACCGGTTTTAGCGGAAATATTAATGCGTGGAGCCCAAGCAACGTGCTGAAAATCTAGATCAATCTCACGTTCTAGATCATCTCGGCGATCTTCATGGAGAAGGTCCCACTTATTGAACGCAAGTACCATGGCCCGTCCAGAGTCGAGCACCATTTGGATGATACGTACATCTTGCTCGCTCAAAGGTTGCGATGCTTCCAAGAGCACGACGGCAACTTCTGCACGATCCAGGGCAGCACGGGTTCGCAGTGAAGCATAATAGTCGGATCCTGAGGCCATATGCTGACGACGTCGTATACCTGCCGTGTCAATAAACTCCCATATCTGACCATCAAGGTCGACGAGCTCGTCGACAGGATCACGTGTCGTGCCAGCGAGTTCATCGACCACTGCACGGTTAGCACCTGCCAGATTATTAAGCAGTGAAGACTTCCCGACATTCGGCCGGCCCACGATAGCTACTCGACGAGGCCCTTGGGCGGTGAGGACGTCCTTATAGGCTGACTCCTCTGGCAACTCATCAACCAGAGAATCTAGTAGATCTGCTGCACCTCGGCCGTGCAAACCAGACACGGGATATGGGTAGCCAAACCCAAGCCCCCAGAGCCCTGCTGCGTCGGCTTCCTGAGACTGACCATCTACTTTATTTGCTGCCAAAATAATGGGTTTACGGGCTTTGCGCAGCATGGTGACGATCGCTTCATCAGTCGCGGTAATACCAACGGTTGCATCGACGACAAACACAACCGCATCGGCCACATCTACGGCACGTTCGGCTTGGTCGGCGACTTTGGCGTCTAGGCCTTTCACGCCGTATTCCCAACCACCGGTATCCGCGACGGTGAAGGGCTTACCGTTCCATTCCGCGTCGTAGAACACGCGGTCTCGGGTCACCCCTGAGACGTCTTCGACAACTGCTTGGCGTCGACCGATAATACGATTGACGAGTGTGGATTTCCCAACATTTGGGCGACCGACGATTGCCACGACGGGTGGCACGAAGCTGACTTCTTCGACAGCTTCTTCGTCTTCGAAGCCGGCTAAGATCTGGTGGTCGTCTTCTTCAAGGTCGTACTGTTGCAGCCCAGCAAGGTACGCTTCGGTGCGAGCGTTGTGGTCTTCATCGGTCATGTGTGCCAGGTCGTCATCGACCGTGTCTGTACTGGACGGGATGTATTCTTCTTCAGTCATAATGCTTTCTTAGGAACCATTGGCGTGTTGCTGGCGTTGAATTTCAGCAAGGACGACGGTCACGGTGTCTTCAAGGGAAAGTTCTGTGGAGTCTATCTCAGCGACGCCATCTGCCGGGGACATGAAATCAACCAGAGCGGAGTCTTTCTGGTCGCGACCAATGACATCGTTTTGAACGTTGGATGGGTTTTGATCAGTTTCGCGAAGCTGTTGGCCTCGCCGGGCCATCCGAACTTCAGGAGATGCAGTCAACAGTATCCGTGCATCGGCGTCGGGCGCGACTACGGTAGTGATGTCGCGACCTTCAACCACAATGCGAGGGCGGGCGTCGATGGCTTGGCGTTGTAACTGGACCAGATGCTCGCGCACCTGGGCGCGGGTCGAAAGCACCGAAACGTGAGCTGTCACTTCATCAGAGCGAATGGCCTCGGTGATGTCTTCACCGTCTAACGCGAGCGTGAAGTTGTTCGGGTTCAGATCCTGTGCAAGTGGCATTGTCCGAATCAGTTCAGTGATTTGCTGGGTGTCCACCGCGTCTGGATTGTCAAAATCGAGTCCATTTTTCATGCACCACAATGTGGCGGCACGATAGTTGGCCCCGGTGTCCAGGTAACTGAGACCGAGTTCTTGAGCGATCCAGCGTGCGATCGTGGATTTTCCAGTGCCTGATGGCCCATCGATGGCGATGACCAGACGAGGTTGTGACGACATTAGAGTACCTTCCATCCAAGATCGGTCAACGAGTCGACCAGGTGCTGTTTGTGGCCAGGGACCACTGAAATCTCCAACATACCAACCTGGTAACCGGAGGAGTGTTCCATCCCTAAGTCTTCCACGTTGACCCCGGCATCGGCTACGGCTTGCAACGCGGCCACGATGGCGCCGGGCGTATCGTCAACGAGGACCGTGACCAGAGCAAAGGCTTGTGCTGGTCCTCCATGTTTTCCTGGAATGCGTGCTTGGCCCCGGTTGCCCTCGTCGATCAATTGGGCAACATCCAATCTCGAACCCGACTCGTAGGGTGCTTGGAGAGTATTGATCAGCCGATCCAAATCAGCTTTCATACCGTGCAATTCAGGTAAAATTTTCTCCGCATTTGCCGAGAGGATTTGGACCCAGAGGCTCGCATCCGATGCAGCAATACGCGTGGTGTCACGCAGTCCGTTGCCTGCTAGCTGCAGTGCCTGAACTGAAGTATCTTGCAGACGAGACGCCAACAGGGAAGCCGCGATTTGTGGCAGGTGGCTAATTTGTGCCACGGCAGCATCGTGCTCGGCAGCGCTCATCTGATAGATCGTTGCACCGAGTAGCCGCGCCACATCAGAGGCCGTATCGACAACACACTGCGGCGTCGAGTCAGCGGGGCAGAGTACCCAGGGCGCTGCAGTGAACAATTCCCCTCGGGCGGCGACGGGTCCGGAACGTTCCCGACCAGACATCGGGTGCGTGCCGATATAGCGCAAGGCATCGTCGGCGCTGAGTTGCCCGTGGTCGACGGCTCGCTGTATTTCGGTTGCGATGGAGACTTTCACCGAAGCGATATCGAGTACTACGGCCTGAGGCCAACGCAGCAACGCCTTGATGATTTCAGCACCGGTAACGTCTGGTGGCGCCGCGACCACGACGGTGCCCGGTTCATCTCCCGCGCGCAAGCCGAGTCCGGCACCGATATCTTCGGCAACGGCCTGGGCCGACGGTGAGGGGTCGGTCAGGAGCACGTCGATCCCAGCGGCCCGGAGCCCGAGACCGATGGAGGTTCCTAACAGCCCGGTCCCGACGATGAGCGCCGGTTGATGAATGGAGTGGTCTTTCGAGACGGTTTCGGTAGCTGCCGCGAGCGATGCGGTATCAACAATTTCGGTACGTGAGAACCGAGGTGTCGTCATAGTCCCACCGTTGCCATGAGATGGCCAACTTCCTGGGAGTTCAACTGACGGATTGAGCCCTGGCGCTGGTTGCCAAGCGTAATGGGGCCGTGGGCTATACGCACGAGACGATGCACCGGGTAACCGACCGCCTTCATGAGTCGTCGAACCACTCGGTTTTGGCCGGTGTGTATCACGACCTCGCACAGTAGTTTGCCAGGAGTGGAGTCAACGACTCGAAAAGAATCCACCGAGACCAAGCCGTCTTCTTCAAGCTCAATACCGGCACGCAGTTCCTCGCCAACGCCGCGCCGCATGGGGCCTTGGACCTGTACCAAGTACGTTTTCGGTACTTCAAAGCTCGGGTGGGATAGGCGGTTGGCTAGATCGCCATCGTTCGTCAAGAGGAGGAGACCTTCTGTTTCGTTATCGAGTCGTCCGATGTGAAAGAGCCGGGTGTCCGTGGTGTCTACGTAGTCGGAAATCGACGGTCGACCTTTAGGGTCTGACATGGTGGAGATCACACCGCGGGGTTTGTTGAAAGCGTAGTAGACCGCTTCAGGCTTGGTGTTGACTCGGATACCGTCAACGAAGATCACGTCAGTGTCCGGGTCGACACGCGTGCCAAGAGCAGTCACGATTTCCTCGTTGACTTCGACCCGGCCTTCCTCGATGAGGTCTTCTG
Organism: Yaniella soli; assembly: GCF_054782375.1. Taxonomy (NCBI): domain Bacteria; kingdom Bacillati; phylum Actinomycetota; class Actinomycetes; order Micrococcales; family Micrococcaceae; genus Yaniella; species Yaniella soli. The sequence goes on along the minus strand of NZ_BAAGSP010000039.1, from coordinate 14,526 downwards.
CCACACGGCGTGAGGCTATACCTGCCGACGCAATGACTTTTTGCAGCCGTTCCCCTTCAGGGACGTGCTGACGAGATGTTTTGCCTTGGCCTTTTCCTTTTCGACGGTATTGACTGCGATCAATTGGACCTAAATTACGATCATAATCAGCACCGGAGAATGGGCCACCGCGACGACCTGTTTTTGGTGTGCGGTTGCGGCGTCCGGAGCCTCTCGGCTTGCGGGAAGTCATTACTGTTCCTGACTTTCTGCCAGTTCACTGGCTTCGTCGACCCCCGGTAGGAGCGGGGAAATTTTTGGTAACTCTTCTACTGAGTTTAGTCCAAGAAGTTCTAAAAAATAATCTGTCGTTGTATAGCGTACGGCACCCGTGAGTTCTTCGACGCCATCTTCAGCTATGAGCCCTCTGGTCAGCAACGTGCGCACAACAGAATCTGAATTGACGCCCCGTATCTGAGCGACTCGAGAACGCGTCGCGGGCTGCAGGTACGCGATGACAGCCAAGGCTTCTAAACCTGCTTGGCTCAGTTTCTGAGTGGCCCCTTGAATCATGAATGCTGCGATCACATCGACATGCTCAGCCCGAGTGTACAGACGCCATCCGCCGGCCACGTGACGCAATTGAAATCCGCGGGTTATACCGCCATGCTCGCCATCATAATCCCGCTGAATCGCATGCAGGGTGGCCGCGATGTCGTCGTGCGGTGCATCAGTGGCTTTCACCAATTGCTCGAGTGTGATTGGTTCATCCGAAACCATGAGGATGGCTTCCAGCTGTGCAAATAATGCTGACTGATAGCGCTGTTGGGTCATACTACCTCTTGCCAATACACCGTAATTTCAGCCAATGGCGCGTCCTGGTGCCAATCGATGAGTCGATCGCGATACATGGTCAGCAATGCTAACAACCGAACTACTACGACCATGGTGTTCGAGGCATCGGACACGAGGTGACTGAAAGTCAGCGTGCCGGCTTCTTGGATACGACGCGTCAAGATGGCAACCTGCTCGGTCACGGACACGACCGGGGCATGGAGGTGCTGAGTTCCGACTTCGTCAGGTTCTTCGGTGAATTTTGCGAATACATCCTGGGCTAACTCAGCAAAATCATGTGCTGAGAGATCAAAAATGAGCTCCGGCAGCAGGTTTGCGTGCTGTGGTTCGGGCCCTGCTTGGCGCGGTACCATAGCGGTTTGGGCGGCGATACGTTCTCTGATCAGGTCGGCCGCATGTTTGAACGCCCGGTATTGTAATAAGCGCGCGAAGAGTAGGTCGCGCTCTTCCAACAGTGCCATTTCTTCGTGCGCATCGCTGATGCCGGCGGGCAGCAAACGCGCGGTTTTCAGCTCTAACAGCGTTGCCGCAACCACCATGAAGGATGTGGAGTGCTCTAAGACTGCTTCAGTGGTGTCCAGAGTTGCCACGTAGGCCAGGAACTCGTCCGTGACCTCTGCCAAAGCGACCTCTGTGACGTCCATTCGACGTCGAGCGATCAACGACAGCAGCAGGTCGAATGGCCCGGAGAAGTTCGTGAGCGCGAGTTCAAAACCAACGTGTTCTTCGGAGTGTTCCTCCTCGAACGTTGGAATTGCTGTGTGGCTCACGGCGCTCCCCCGCGGCTGATGAGCTCACGGGCCAGTTGGCGGTAGTTTTTAGCGCCGGCGTGGTTCGGCGCAAACGCTGTAATCGGTTCCGCAGCCACCGTGGCATCGGCGAACTTGATGGATCGGTTAATGACCGTTTCAAAGACTTTGTCGTCAAAGGCTTCGACGAGACGACCGATCACTTCTTTAGAATGCAAGGTCCGTGCATCCACCATGGTGGCCAGGACACCGTCCACCACCAGGTCAGGGTTAATACGATCTTGGACTTTTTCAATGGTCTCAACCAGCAGAGCCACGGCGCGTAGGGCAAAGAACTCAGCGGTCAGCGGGATGATGACCCCATGCGATGCTGCCAGAGCATTCACGGTCAGAAGACCTAGGGAGGGCTGGCAATCGATAATGATGACGTCGTAATCGTTCATTACTGGTCGCAGCGCACGGGCCAGCACCTGTTCACGTGCAACTTCGTTGACCAATTGAACTTCCGCGGCCGAGAGATCAATATTGGCGGGCAGTAAGTCGACATTGGCGTCTTCGGTCTTCATGATGGCCTCAGTGACGTGGACGTCACGCTCCATGAGTACGTTGTACACCGTGAGGTCCATCTCGTGTGGGTTCGTCCCGAAACCAGCAGACAATGCGCCCTGGGGGTCGAAGTCCACCATCAAGACTTTGCGCCCGTAGTCTGCGAGCGCAGCACCAAGGTTCACCGAGGAGGTTGTTTTGCCGACGCCACCCTTTTGGTTGACCAATGCAATGACGCGAGCGGGCCCGTGAGAGTCCAATGCTTCGGGTACGGGGAATTCATGTTTTGGCCGTCCGGTTGGTCCGATCACCGGATCACCGGTAATCATCATCACGGGGCGTGGTTGTTGGCTGGCGTCATTCACGATGTTTGAAACTCCTGACCGCTACGAAAGTTGTGTGCGCAATCCTCTTATGGGTTAGAAAATAAACGTTAACTCGGTTCTGACTCTACTGTATTGTGCGTGTGTCGAATGCCGCGTCAAATGGAGTATTTTCTCGGCGAGCCTTAAAGTTTAAAGTCAAAGATGAAGGTCACGTTACCGTGCGGCGCGAGGATGCGCGTAGGCAAAAACTTCGCGAAGGGTATCTGCGGTGACGTGCGTGTAGATCTGCGTAGTCGTCACCGAGGCGTGGCCCAGCAATTCTTGCACAACTCTGACGTCGGCCCCGCCTTGTAACAAGTGTGTGGCAAAGGAATGTCTCAGGGTGTGTGGGGAGATGTCATCGGTGATCTCAGCATCTCTTGCCGCCTGTTTGATGACGTTCCACCCGGTTTGGCGTGTAATTCGTCCTCCGAAACGGTTCAGGAACAGGGCGGCTGAACCTTTTCCTCCGGCTGCGAGCTGTGGCCTGCCTCGAATCAGGTAGGCGTTGATGGCGTCGACCGCGTAAGAACCCAGTGGCACGATCCGCTCTTTGGAGCCCTTCCCGAAGAGACGCACCACGATGGTTTCATCTATCTCGTCGATGGTGATGAGGTCGTCGACGTCAAGCGCTATGGCTTCGGTGATGCGAGCACCGGCGGCATATAACAACTCCATGAGCGCACGATCGCGTAGCCCTGAGGCTGTCTCTGGCGATGGGGTATCGAGTAGTCGCTCTACTTGGTCGATCGTGAGTCCATCGGGTAGGTGCTGTCCGGTTTTCGGGGGTGCGATGTCTGCTGCGGGGTTTGTGGGGGTGATGTTTTCTAGAAACATGAACCGGTGCCACCCTCGGGCTGCTACGAGCACGCGGTTGACCGATGAGACCGCGAGTTGTCCCATGTGGTGGCTGCCTGAACTGAGCGCCTGAAGAAATCCACTGACGTGGTGGACGCTAATGGTCTCGACGCCGGTGACGTTTTCTTGGGTCAGGTACAGCAGATAGCGTTTGAGATCACGCCTATATGCGTCCATGGTGTTATCTGAGAGACCGCGTTCGATCATCAAATGGTTGAGATACGCTTGCACCTGGACGCTGAGTTGCTCAGGAATTCGGAGGTCGTGGGAGCTCATGATTGGTTTGAGAAGGCGGCGTCGAAGGGTCTGGTGTTTCGCCCAGTTGTTCGCACCAGGTGTGTTGCCATGATGCCGACGACGGCGTTGACGTTTTTGACGGCCCCAGACATGACCGCTTCGAACGCTTCATCAAGTGGAACCCACCGGATCATCAGGTGGGCCTCTTCGTCGTCGCGGGTGTGACGGTCTGCTTGGGGTACCGATTCAATATCCTGGGCGAGAAAGATTCGGATGGCTTCGGCCGAAGAACCTGCGGATGGGTAGTGATCAATGAGGACGGACCAGTCGTGTGCGGTCACGTCGGCTTCCTCGGTCAGTTCACGTTGTGCAGTGCGCAGCAGGCTCTCGCCCTCGACATCCATTAGCCCGGCAGGGATCTCCCAGCAATCTTGTCGTACCGGATGCCGGTATTGGTTGATCATGGCGAGGCGGTCGTGCTCGTCAATCGCCACGATGGCCACCGCTCCGGGATGCTCAATGTACTCTCTGGTCATGGGAGTATCGGCGTCGTCGATAGTGAAGGTGTCTCGTTGAATATCCCAAATCGCGCCGGCAAATGCCGTCTCCTGATCCTGGATGACTACCCTACGGTCGGTGTCCATGATGCGTTTTTGTGTCATGACTGCGAGGTCTCCAACAGTTCGCGTGCGTGTTCACGTGCCGAGGCTGAGTCTGCGTGTCCTGCCAGCATGCGCGCGAGTTCCGAAACGAGCTCGTCGCCGGTCAACTCGGTCACATCTGAAGTGGTAAAGCCCGCTTCGACGTCCGGAGCCTTATTGACCCTCAGGTGTTTATTGGCATAGGCGGCAACCTGTGGCAAGTGGGTGACGACGATGACTTGGACACGCTGGGCCAATCGGGCGAGTCGTTTCCCGATCTGGACGGCGGCTTCGCCACCCACACCCGCATCGATCTCGTCGAAAATAAACGTTGGTACCGGATCGGTGTCCGCGAGCACAACTTCTAGGGCCAACATGATGCGTGACAGCTCGCCACCGGAAGCGCCTTTACCAAGCGGACGCGGATCTGAACCGGGGTGGGGTTGCAACAGCAAAGCAATCTCGTCGAATCCATGTGGCCCAGCTGTTTCAGCCGGGAGGACAGCGACGGAGAACTGCGCGGTGGGCATCAGCAGGCCGTGGAGTTCTTTGGTCACTTGCTCACCCAGCGTGCCCCCTGCTTTTTGACGCAACGCAGTCAACTCTGCGCCCTGTTGCTTGAGCCGCTCCGTGAGCTCTTGCTCTTGTTCGGTGAGATATCCGATGCGGTCGGTGTCCCCGTGTAGCTCATCGAGACGCGGCCGCTGTTCTTCTGCCCAGCTGACAACATCGGTCAGATCTGGGCCGTAGAGTTTCTTTAACCGATTCAGCTCGGCGAGCCGGGATTGGGCCTGGTTCAACGCCATGGGGCCATCTTCTTCAAGACTTGCCGTGAAGCGTGAAATTTCGGCGGTGATGTCCGCTATTTCGATGCCCACGGAATCCAGGCGGGTCTTAATGTCGTTGAGTTCTTCGAGCTCACCCGGTGTCTGAGCGATGACCTGCCGAGCTGCTTCCACGAGCGATTCAGCGCTTGGGGCATCTAAGTCGTTGTCGTCTCCAGAAAGCGCGGTCGTGGACAGACGCGCAGCAGTACGGAACTCTTCAGCGGATTCCAACCGTTTGATCTGCGCCTGAATGTCTTCATCTTCGTGCTCGACGATGTTCGCATCGTCGATTTCTTCGAGGCTACGCTGCAGATTTTCTGCTTCTAACGCTCGCTCTTGAGCTTGCGTGACGAGCTCCTGGAGCTGCTTTGAGACGTCTTGCAACTTGGCATATGTGTCGCGGTACTGCTTGAGGCTCTTGGCCAGGGGGGTCCCACCGAATGCATCAAGTGTACGACGCTGCGCGGTGGTGGATTTGAGTCGCAGTTGCTCCGATTGGCCGTGAATCGCTACTGCGTGTTCACCGATTTCTGACAGCAATGCCACTGGTACTCCCCGACCACCGGCCGTGGCCCGCGAGCGCGTGCCTGAGCCAGAAGCCGTGATCGAGCGGCTCACGACCAAGTGTTGCGCGTCGGCATCCTCATCGACCACTGCCCCGGCATCCTCCGCGGCGACGACAGATGCATGGCCCGGTGGCAACAGAAAGCCTGCTTCAACGGTGGCCTTTGTATCGCCTGCACGAATCGCGCCGGCATCTGCTCGTGCTCCAAGCAATAAGTTCAGTGCGGTGACAACCATTGTTTTGCCTGCACCGGTCTCACCGGTCACGACGGTGAAACCGGGGTCGAGTTCGACGGTGGTTTCTTCTATCACGCCCAAGGAGTTGATCGACAGGTGTTCTAACATTTAGTCGTCCCTCGGTTCCTTCTCACGGTCGTGTTCATCCGCTGCAGGCCTACGAACTTGCACAATCTCTTCTTCGTCGGCTTTCGTCACCACAGGGATCGGTGTTGTCACCGGGGGCACCACCTCTGGCCGCGGTGCCATGTGGTGGGGTTCGACGATGCGGATACCCTGGGAATTTGCCAGCGTTTGATGCCAATTATCTTGGTCGCGGCGTGTGCGTTCACGAGCTTCGATTGCTGCACGGTCCGATTCAGTGATCGTGCCGCGCCAGCCTTCAGTCGGCAAATCAAACTTGCGCACGAGACGCTCGGAAAATGGCGTCATTGAAACACGCGCCAGTTTAACCGGACTGGTCGATCGGGTCACTTCGATGCGCGCACCTGCGGGCAGGTCCACGGTCCGTCGTCCATCGCACCACAACACGCCAGATTCATTCGTGCGTTGCAGGACATCCACCGAAATCACGGATTCCGGTGATACCACCAGCGGCCGTGCAAAGAGGGCATGTGCTGACAGCGGCACCATCAACATGGCTTGCACTTCGGGCCACACAATGGGGCCGCCACCGGAGAACGCGTAGGCGGTCGAACCAGTAGGCGTCGCCATGACCACACCGTCGCAACCGAATGAAGAGATGGGCCGGTCGTCAACGCCCACCACGACTTCTAGCATGCGCTCACGGTTCGATTTTTCCACCGACGCTTCATTGAGCGCCCACGTATGGGCAACCAGGTGTGTCCCGACCAAGACTTTGACATCAATGGCCATGCGTTCTTCAACAAGATAGTCCCTGTTGACGACGGCAGCGACGGCACGGTCCAAGTCGGCCTGTTCTGCTTCAGCTAAAAACCCCACATGCCCCAAATTGACCGCCATCAACGGCAGATCTGATTCGCGGACCATCTCTGCGGCCCGCAACACAGATCCGTCACCACCTAACACCATGCCCAACTCAACGTCATGCAGGGTCGATTCGGTGTTGAGACTCTCAACGGTCAGTCCATCTGCCGACAGGACCCCATTGTGAATTGCCTCGTGCACAACGGTCGCATCGTGCGGCATCATGACCGGAGTCAAACCGGCTTCACGCAGCAATTCAATGGCCTGCAGTGCTGATTGCATGGCCTCTTGACGTCCTGTGTGAGCCAAAATCAAGATTCGTCGGCTCATGGATCTCCTTTGCTTGTACGTCTGCCTAACACACCAATCTAGTCGGTCTCTGCGATTTTTTTTATCCCGCCAGGCCCGCTGTGGACAACCTGTTGGTAGTCAATCTGCCCAATCGACGTTTTGGGTAGCCAACCATTGGGCGGCGTCGATGGTGTCATGGAGGTGTGCTCTGGCACTACCGTGTGTTGCCCAGAAGAAGAACTCCTTGTTACCGTCCTGTCCCGCGAGTGGGCTGGTAGCAACCCCCCGGGGGGACAAGCCGAAGTCAAGGGCTGCTTCGATGACTCCGGTGACGGCCTCGCGTCGCTGTTGAGGGTCACTGACGACTCCGGTTTTAGGAAGTCGTTCACGGCCGGTCTCAAATTGTGGCTTGATCATCAACAGCAATTGCGCGCCCGGCCGACAGACACCGACGAGAGCATCTAACACCAGTTTCAACGAGATAAAGGACAGATCTGAGACGACCACGTCCACCGGTGCACCGATATCGGCTCGCTGCAGGTATCGAACGTTGATTCCTTCGTGCACAGCAATCCGAGGGTCGACACGGAGTCGCTGGATGATTTGGTTGTGTCCAACATCCACGGCCACGACTTCTTTGGCGCCACGCTGCAGCAACACGTCTGTGAACCCACCGGTTGAGGCACCTGCATCCAAGCACCGCTTATCCGTCACATCGACCATCCCGAACGTCTCGAGTGCCCCGGCGAGCTTGTGTCCGGCACGGGAAGCATACTGGGGGCCTGCAATAGTCAACCGTACGACGGCATCGGCTGCGACCTTCGTGGACGGCTTGGTGATCTGCTGCCCGTCGACGAGCACTTCACCGGCTTGAATATGCCGTGCGGCGGCGGTGCGTGAGGCGGCCAGTTGACGTGCCACAAGCACTTGGTCCAAGCGTTTCATATCAGCCAGCTCCTGGACCTTGTGTTTCTGGGGCATTGAGCAGTTCGGTGAGTTCGGTCAGGACCTGTTCATATGCTGCCAGCTCATCGGCAGGGCGCAGCTGATCGACCCCGTCAAGTTTCGCGAGGATATCGCCAGTCAAGTTGGTATGGTCAGTCATCGCGACCTCGATAGGCGTCCAACGGTTCGCGGAGCAGTGCACCGAGGTTCGGCAACACCCAGTCCGGGGTGACGAGCTCACGGAATGCTTCGGTATCTGCACTACGATGAATACCGGTTTCCACCAAAGCACCATCGAAACCGGCATTGGCTGCACCCAAAATATCGGTGTCCAACCGATCCCCCACCACCAGCGGATGAGTCATGGAAAACTTCTGCGCCATCGTGGTGAACATCACCGGTGCGGGTTTGCCCGCAGCAACTTCTGGGCGGGTCCCGGTTGCCTGTGCCACAGCGTTCACCAAAGAACCATTGCCGGGCGCGATCCCTTCGCTCAGCGGAATCGTGAGATCAAGGTTCGAAGCCAGCCATCCGGCACCTTGTTCAATAGCGAAACTGGCCTGTGCCAAGTCATACCATCCAAGTTGTGGGTTGAACCCTTGCACCACGACCTGGGGGCTATCGGCTGCGGTGACGGTGATCGAGAATCCAGCCGCTTGGATTTGCACGGCGAGTTGTTCTGACCCGGTCACCAGCACGGGCCCGGCCTGGGGCTCGTACTTTACGAGCAGAAGTTCCACAACCGCTTGTGCCGAGGTCATGATGTGCTCTGGATTCGTTGCGATTCCCATCGCTCGTAGAAGATCAGCGACTTCGGTTGCAGATTTCGAGGCGTTATTGGTTACGAATGCAACCGGCACACCCTGGTCTATGAGAGTGTTAAGCGTGAGAACCGCGGTGTCGATAGTGTGTGGTCCCGCATAGACGACCCCATCGAGATCGCATAAAACACCATCGTATCCTGCAAAAAATGTGGCCACGGACTACTCGTCGCCACCCTTCTGCGGCGTCTGAGCGGGAGCTTCTGTCGGTGCTATGACATCTCGGGCACGAGTTGATGCCGCGGGCTGCTCTTCTTCGTCATCCACCAGGTCCAAAATTTCGGGTTCTGGTTCGACTGCCAGGCCCAGAGCTCGCTCGGCACGAGCCGCAAGGTTGGACCACTTCCGGGCTTCTTCTTGACGCCCGGCCGCAGCCAGCGCTTCGGCGTACGCACCAAATAATCTCGGAGAGTACGGGAAGCCGCGGCGGGGATTGAGCTCAGGAATTTCCAGAGCCCGCACTGCTGCTTTCGGGTCGTCACTGTCTAGATGAATACCTGACACGACGATGGCCAGTTCAACTCGTGAAGTCACAGGCAGTTTATCGAGTTGTGCCTCATCAACGAGTTGGAGCGCTTTCTCGCGGCGTCCGAGGGCACGTTCAGAGTCCACCATTTCTGGCAGATGGGCGTGATCACCCGATATACGCCGATAGGTGCGAAACTCTCGCAACGCCTCGGAAAATTTGCCAGCCGCGTAGGCGGTCATACCGGCCGCCTCGCGGACGACCCCAAGTCGCCCACCACGGCGGGAAGCTGCGAGCGCGTGGTCAAAAGCGAGCTCGGGGTCCTCGTCCATTAAACGATGTGCCATCACCAGGTGTTTTTGGACCCAAGGACGGTTTTGCTCATCAAGTGCGCCCAATTCGCGTTGGACGCTCTTATCAAGTTCTCGGCCAGTGACGTCGTCGTCAATATTGGGCGACCTACCCCTGTCAGGACGATTCGAGGAACGCAGGTCAGCGGGATTGCGTTGAGGAGTCTTGCCTTCCAAATCATCATGACGACGCTGTTCGTCACGATCACGGTAAGACCCCTGACCGCGACCACCTTGGCCCCCACGGCCACGCTGATCACCGCGATTTCCACCACGCTGACCACCGCCCTTCTCACCGCGGCCGTATCCTCGCTGGGACCGCCCGCTCAGTCCACTTCGGCGATCCGAGCGGGATGAATCGTGGCGATTCTTCGGTTGGTTTATATTGGAATCGGTCAAAGCGAATGTGTCCTTGGGTCAATGTCGTGCCTGGAAAACAGTACGCAGGCAGATAACTATTTTGTCTCTATCCTACAACCGTTCAACATCGCTATCGCGAGATCTTGACCCCGTCCGCTCACCGAGCAAGTCGGGAACCTACTTACACTGCGGCAGCATTTTCCCAACGACGGGCAGCCCACAAATTTTGGGACGTTTTGAGTCAGCCGCGCTAAAATCCGGGTCGGACCCTCCCACGGGAAAATCCGCGAGGATATGTGGCTGATACGTGGCGACATCGGAAGAGCCAGTCGAAACATACGAAACAGAAGTCATGAAAATCTCCTCAAAGACCTCAGGCACATCAGTGTGCGTCAGGGATGGTTGGTCTGTGGGAACTTGCCGGTGACCGGCAAGCTGAACAAGAGACTTCGGTGAGTTGTGCGCCGAAAACTCTTCTGCAGCATCGCGAGTAAATCGCGATGACCGCCACCTGTCACCCGCCTGGAATACCAACATGGGGCTGCGATATTCTTCTCGAGAGACGATGTCGATGCTGCATCGTCGAAACATCGATAAGGTACTACTGTAACGTATGTCACGTTGCAATATCTAGCGTTTGTGCAAAATAGCCACAATTGCTGCTCAATACGACAAAACTCTCCGAGTACGAGATCACCAGCATGGTATTCTGACAACTTCAAATCATGTGGCCTTTGAGCCTTACCAGGCCAGTGCCGCTGCATGTGCTGTGGTCATTTACCCATGATCGCCAGGTAGTGCACACGAGCCGCTCGTATAAACACCACGAAACAGTGCCATGGTCTATGGCTCTGTTCATATTTGCCAAGGAGTTCAATCAAACATGGCAACACCTAGTCCCGGCTATTCGATCATTGTCAAAGTACAGGCCCCCGCTACGTTCACCGCAACCAGCGATCTCACCGCAGTCGTGGCTGAAGCAGGTGCAGCGATTACAGCGCTGGATATTGTTGATGCCAGCCACGAAAGCAATATTATCAATTTGGCTTGTAACACCCGAGGCAAAGAGCATAGCCGACAGGTCAAGGACGCCATCGAAGCAGTCGATGGTTTTGAAGTGCTCAGCCTTTCTGACCGCACGTTTCATATGCACCAGGGTGGCAAACTTCAGACGATCTCGAAGGTCAACGTACGGAACCGTGATGACTTGTCACGCGCATATACCCCGGGTGTGGCCCGTGTATGCACGGCGATTGCCAAAGACAACAGCCGTGCGCGTGAGCTGACCATAAAGCGCAATACGATTGCCGTCGTAACGGACGGCAGCGCTGTACTTGGTCTCGGCGATATCGGCCCCGAGGCTTCGATGCCGGTCATGGAAGGCAAAGCAGTCCTGTTCAAACAGTTCGCTGATGTCGATGCATGGCCTGTAGCACTAGATACCAATGACACCGAAGAAATTATCCAGGTTGTCAAGGCAATTGCTCCGGCATACGGTGGCATCAATTTAGAAGACATCTCTGCTCCTCGGTGCTTCGAGATTGAAGCACGCCTTCGTGAAGAACTTGACATCCCGGTATTTCACGACGACCAGCACGGTACTGCCATCGTGACCCAAGCAGCGCTGAATAACGCGCTAAAAGTGGTTGGAAAAAAGCTCGAGGATGTACGAATTGTACTTTCAGGCGTAGGCGCTGCAGGCCATGCGATCATTCGCCTGTTGAAGGCTTCAGGAGCCAAACACATTCTTGCAGCAGGACGTGACGGGGTACTGGAGCCAAATACCACGCAGCGTGATGAACACCGTCAGTGGTTGGCCGATAACACTAACACTGCTGGATTCTCTGGTTCACTGAAGGAAGCCCTAGTAAACGCCGATGTCTTCATCGGTGTGTCAGCTCCGAATCTGTTGGACGAATCCGACGTGGCCTCCATGAACACAGACGCCGTAGTCTTTGCCATGGCCAACCCGGACCCGGAAATTTTGCCAACAGATGCTTCGAAACACGCAGCTGTGGTAGCAACCGGGCGCTCTGATTTCCCCAACCAGATCAACAACGTCCTTGCATTCCCTGGCTTCTTCCGTGGCCTGTTGGACGCTGGGGCAGCGGATATTACCGAAGACATGCTCGTAGCAGCAGCAGATGCGATCGCTGAAACGATCACCGAAGACGAGCTCAACCCAAGCTATGTCATCCCCTCGGTATTCAACGACAAAGTCTCTGGCGCGGTTGCTGATGCTGTAGCTGACGTTGCAAAACGCAACGGGACCGCTACTGAGCCAGCCTCCAAGACACCAGACGATATCGACTTCTAACAACAGCATCGACAACAGGAAGTAACGCGTGGAACCGAATCACCGGTTCCACGCGTTTGCATACCAAGTTCGACGCACTTATACGTCGTCGAGCGCGTCCTTCAGCGCGGCCAAAATCAAATGCGCATTGGCTTCAGTTGCGTTGGGACCCATCATGCCAATGCGCCAAATCTTTACAGCATATGCCCCGGTGCCAGCACCGATCCCCAAACCATATTTGGACATCAAGTAGTTCCGAACAGCTGCTGAGTCGACGCCTTCAGGGACCTCGACAGTCGTCAACTGCGCTAGCCGTGCACCTCATTAAGCAAAGAGGGTCAGACCCATTTCTTCTAAGCCATCTTGCAGTGCCCGACCAGCAGCAGCATGGCGTGCGTATACGTTATCGAGACCCTCTGCAAAGATCCGCTCCAGACCAGCTTTCAACGAAATGATCATGCCGGTTAGAACGGTATGGTGGTACGTGCGTTGACCTCCGGGCTCGCCCGAAGCATAGCCACCGAGCAGGTTCAGATCCAAATACCAGTTCGCCGGCCGTTCCACGCGGCGTTCGCGAATGCTCGATCGGAAATGGTGAAAGGCGCGAGACCGGGGGCCACCCCAAGGCACTTCTGAGAACCAGCATGCGCAAGGTCGACACCCCAGTCGTCGAGCTTGATCTCCATACCACCGATCGAGGTCACGCAGTCGGCCAGCAATAAGGCCTCACCCTTATTCTCGCCCAATGCCTTGATATCTGACACCACGCCAGTGGACGTTTCTGCATGAACAGCAGCAATCATTTGGGGATTCGGATGGGCGGTGATGACCCGTTCGACATCCACAGGAGTCCCGTACTCATGCTCCACGGTGACGACTTCTGCACCGTGACGAGAGGCAACTTCAGCCATACGTTCACCAAAGCGCCCGTTGACAGCAACGACGACGACATCTCCTGGGCGCACTGTATTGACGAAGGCAGCTTCCATCCCGGCAGATCCGGTGGCAGACAGCGGCAGGGTGCGGTGATTTTGAGTACCCCAAACCTGACGCAGCATTTCGCTTGTTGCATCCATCGCGGAGATAAAAGCCGGTTCAAGGTGTCCCAGTAACGGAAGTCCCAAGGCAAGTTGCGCTTCCGGATATGGATTGCACGGACCGGGACCAAATAACTGACGACCTACAAATGGGTTTTCAAATACTGAATGTTCTGTCATAGTTCCACCGTCTAAACTCAACTCCACACCCGGGGTATACCCGACATACTCAGTCAGGATTGCCTGCACGGCGTTCGGGATTATCACGACCCAGCATGGAGAGGGCGAGGCTTGGGTGACTCGCAATCAGGCAATCCTGGGGATCGGTTCTGGCTGCTCTTGGAGACCCCAATCGATGAGGTGGAACTTCTTCTCCCATAGGCTCAATGGCCGCGACACCAGACCGGACACCACATGAACAAATGGAACTAAAACTGGTAAGGCGGACAGAGTCATTTGCGCATAAAACTCCCCGCAGGCCCGGAGCTGCTTGAAGAAATCATCAGGCACCTAGGTCACGTGTACGACGAATAGCTACCCATACCATGCCGATAGGCATCTCCGGTACAGTGGCTTGAAACACATAGGGTCACGTTAGCGTCGCACACAAATGAAGGGACTGATCTGGTGTCACATCCCCCTGAAGAATTACAACTCGTCGATTTCGATCTGGAGCAACAGAAGCTGATGGATAATGCACGAACTGCAACGGCTCGCCGCGCAGGGAGCACCATCTTCCACGGCGACGGACTACGGCAGACAATGGTGGCATTGCTCCAGGATGCTGAATTGAGCGATCACGAGAGTCCCCCGGAGGCCTTCATCCACGTGCTGCAGGGAAAAATCACAGTGAACGGCAATGGACGTTCTTGGAACATTATTATGGGGCAGCTGCTACCAGTACCACCCGAAAGGCATTCCGTCACCGCTCTGGAAGACACCGTACTCACGCTCACGGTCCTTCGGCCACCAGCCATTGCGCATGCTCTGACGGACACAACCGCTAGATTCTAGTCACTCATAGCGGCTGTCGGAGGTATTGGTGTGGTGTTAAATGTGTATGACCCCAACCAGCACACCCATCATGGTGTGTGGTTGGGGCCATACCCTCAAATTATTGTCCGGCGGTGACCTACTCTCCCACAACCTCCCGG
>NZ_BAAGSP010000038.1:0-22364 GCF_054782375.1 Yaniella soli | reverse complement strand
GGCCCGCGGCTTCCGAAACCCCCACAACTACCGACTCAGAATGTTGCTGATCGCAGGCGGCCTAGACCACCAACCCCACCCTTAAACCGGAAGAGCCGGTATTATGGCCGGCTCGCCGTGCCCGGATGAAGTCATGCGCAAAGTGATTGACACGATGAATATGGAAGACGTCACGATCTGCTACGGCATGACAGAAACGTCGCCGGTCTCCATGCAGACACGACCGGATGATGACCTGAGTCTTCGGGTCTCAACGGTTGGTCGGCCAAGTCCACACGCCGAGATTAAAATCACCGACCCCGCAACCGGGGAAACACTACCAATAGGCAGTGCGGGAGAACTTTGCACACGCGGCTACCTCGTGATGCAGGGGTATTGGGATCAAGACGAAAAAACGGCCGAAGTGCTCGGTGACGACGGCTGGATGCGCACCGGAGATGTAGCACGCATGGATGACAACGGCTATGTTCAGGTGACCGGTCGAATGAAAGACATGGTCATCCGTGGTGGTGAAAATATTTACCCACGTGAGATTGAAGAATTTCTGTATACCCACCCGGATATTCTCGATGCCCAGGTGATCGGGGTACCAGATGAGCGATACGGTGAAGAACTCATGGCCTGGGTCCAATTGCGTAAGGGCGCAGAAAAACTTACTGCCGAAGCCCTGCGGGAATTCGCGCTCGGTTCGCTCGCGAAATTTAAAATCCCGCGCTACGTGCACGTCGTCGAGGAATTTCCCACCACCGTCACTGGAAAGGTGCGCAAAGTTGAAATGCGTGAAACCTCTGTTGAACTGCTGGAACAAGGTGATGTGATCGATGATTATCGGGCAGCCAGCGTGTAGTACAGGGGCAATAGTTCTTCGGTGAAGTACTGACGTCTTAGACTAGATGGGGTCGAAACTAAACAGTTTCGACCCCATCGTTATGAACTCTTGGTTTTAGAACTAAAGGCGTGTACCTCCTATGACGGATACTTCAGATCTCCCACCGGAGATTTCACCGGTCGATGACGCGGCCGTAGAGCAGGCTGTTGAAGCCGCCCTGGCAGCTTTTGACGCAGCGGATTCTCTTGATGCACTCAAAACCGCCCGCATCGCGCATACCGGTGATAATGCACCATTGACCCTTGCGAATCGACTCATCGGAAAACTGCCGAAAGAACAAAAAGCTGATGCCGGAAAACGCATGGGACAAGCCCGAGGAAAAATGGGGAAGGCGCTTGCCGCACGTGAAGCCCAGCTGACTGCCGAACATGAGGCACGGATGCTCGTCGAAGAGACCGTCGATGTGACCACAGCAGTTCGTCGCCGTCGCCATGGCGCCCGCCATCCGTTAGAACTGCTTCAAGAACGAGCCTCCGATATTTTCGTTGGCATGGGGTGGGAAATCGCCGAAGGCCCCGAACTCGAATCGGAGTGGTATAACTTTGATGCGCTGAACTTCGCACCGGATCATCCTGCACGTGAAATGCAGGACACCTTCTTTGTGGAACCCGCAAATTCCCACCTGTTGCTGCGGACTCACACCTCTCCGGTACAGATTCGTGCCATGCTAGAGCGCGGCGCGCCGACGTATATTTTGGTACCGGGTAAAACCTTCCGTACCGATGAACTAGACGCCACTCACACTCCCGTGTTCCACCAGTTGGAAGGCTTAGCCGTGGATAAAGGGCTGACGATGGCGGACTTGCGCGGCACGCTAGAGTACTTCGCGACCTCAATGTTTGGCGCAGATGCTCGCATTCGACTACGTCCAAACTTTTTCCCGTTCACCGAGCCGTCGGCCGAACTAGATGTGTGGTACCCCAATGCTAAAGGTGGGCCCCAATGGGTCGAGTGGGGCGGCTGCGGTATGGTGCACCCACAAGTCCTACGAGCCGCAGGCATCGACCCGAATGTGTACTCCGGGTTTGCGTTCGGCATGGGTGTGGAACGCACACTGATGTTCCGCAACGGTGTCACCGATATGCACGACATGATTGAAGGCGACGTGCGTTTCTCAACGCAATTTGGAATGGAGATTTAGTCCCAGCATGCGTATCCCATTATCTTGGCTGCGTGAATATACGCAGTTGCCAGCACAAACCACTGCCGAAGAACTCATGGCAGACCTGGTCAAAGTCGGTCTCGAAGAAGAAGACGTCCACCGCTTTGAACTCACCGGCCCCATCGTTGTGGGCAAAGTGTTAGAAAAGAGCGCCGAGACACATTCCAACGGCAAAACTATCAACTGGACTCAAGTCCAGGTCGTCCCCGATGGCCAAACCCAAACACTTGAAGGCAAGGGTATTGACCCATCCGGGGTGCAAGGTGTGGTGTGTGGCGCCCATAACTTCGATGTCGGCGATAAAGTCATTGTCGCGCTGCCGGGGGCCGTGCTGCCCGGCAATTTTGCTATCTCTGCACGCAAAACCTACGGGCACACTTCTGCCGGCATGATTGCCTCGGCAGCCGAGCTCGGACTGGGGGAGGGACATGACGGGATTGTGGTCCTGTCTGAATGGGGCCTTGACTCGGAACTTGGTAGCGATGTGCTTGAGCTGTTGCATCTTGATGACGAGGCAGCAGAAATTAACGTCACTCCGGACCGCAGTTACGTTTTGTCGCTGCGCGGCGTTGCCCGTGAATACGGCCATGCGACAGGCACCGAGACCACTGATCCAGCCGATGCTATGGAGGCCCCCGAGCCGAATGCCAACGGCTGGCCTGTGCGACTGTCAGATGCAGCACCCATCCACGGGGCTCCCGGTGCCACACGATTCGTAGCGCGTCGCGTGGATGGGCTTGACCCAGCCGCGGCCACACCGTTTTGGATGTCGGCGCGACTGCGTCTTGCTGGGATCCGCCCGTTGAGCTTGCCCGTGGATATTTCCAACTATGTGATGCTGGAACTGGGTCAGCCACTACACTTCTACGACGCCGAAAAATTGACCGGTGGGATTGTCGTGCGTCGAGCCAACGACAATGAAACACTCGAAACCCTAGACGGTAAGCAACGTAGTCTGCATGCCGAAGATCTCGTCATCGCCGATGACACCGGCGCCATCGGAATGGCCGGCGTTATGGGTGGCCTTGCAACCGAAGTGAGCGACGAGACCACGTCAATCCTGATCGAGGCTGCTAACTTCGATACCGTCTCCATCTCGCGCACCCAACGTCGCCACCGGTTGCCATCGGAGGCATCCAAGCGCAACACCCGCGGGGTCGATTGGAACATAGCTGATACCGCAGCTCAACGCGCAGCAGAACTGCTCGTGGAGCTAGCCGGTGGAACGATTGACGACGGGGTTACCGACGTAGGGGAGCAGCCACAAGCCGCCACGGTTCGACTCCGGGCGGATTATCCCGCCAAACTGGTCGGCTATGACTATACCGAAGACCAGATCGAAGAAGTATTGCAGGCGCTGGGTGCAGACGTCATGCAGCAGCGCGATCAAACCGATGGCACCACGATCTTTATCGTCACTCCACCATCCTGGCGGACCGATCTCGAAATTCCCGAAGACCTCGTGGAGGAAGTCGCCCGTCTTGTGGGCTATTCATATATACCCGCGACACTGCCCATCCCACCACCGGGACGCGGGCTCACCGCATCTCAGAGACTACGACGCCAGGTCTCGAATGCGCTCGCCGGTGCCGGACTGGTCGAGACACTGTCCTACCCCTTCGTTTCAGTAGCGCAGAATAAGACGTTCGGTGCAGCCGACGAAACCGCTGCGGAAGTACAACGGATGGTCAAATTGGCGAACCCGATCTCGGCTGAATACGGTTGGCTACGCACCACCATTCTGCCTGGTTTGTTGGAAACCCTGCGTCGCAACGTCTCACGCGGATTCCGTGATGTGGCCCTCTACGAATCTGGTCTCGTCTTTCTCCCCGGAGAACGCACCGGTTCCGTCGAGATGCCACCTCTTGGCCAACGTCCCGCTGATGCGGTACTCGAGGAGCTCCAAGCCGGCATCCCACAGCAGCCGCACCGAATCGCTGCCGTCTTTGCTGGCCACGACTCGGCTGCCGGGCCAGGGCACGTTCCCCGTATCTATGACTGGCAGGATCCCATTGGCGCAGCCCTCGATATCGCCGATGTCGTTGGAGCCGAACTTAGTATTCGTCAGGCAACGCACCACGCATTCCATCCCGGTCGCACCGCGGAGCTTGTGGTGGAGAGCCACGTCATCGGATATGCCGGCGAGCTGCTACCGAAATTGGTCGATGAGTGGGATCTTCCGCAACGCACCGTCGCGATGGAACTCGACCTTGGTGCGCTGATTGCGGCCGCTCCGGCTGTTGTTGAAGCAGCGCCGGTCGTCAGTTATCCTGCTACGTATCAGGACGTTGCACTGGTGGTGGAAGACACTATTCCTGCAGGAGACGTACAACAAACATTGCAGCAAGCCGCCGGTGCGTTACTTGAACATATTGGTCTGTTCGACGTGTACACGGGTAGCGGAGTTGAAGACGGCAAGAAATCATTGGCGTTCAACCTGCGCTTCCGTGCGGATGATCGAACACTAACCGCAGATGAAGCCTCTGAAGCGCGGATGTCAGCCATCAGCGCTGCGGAGGCGGAACACGGAGCTGTACTACGGTGACACCACCCTGGGAATTGCGCGACCCGGTGCCAGACCACCCACGCGACAACTCGAAACGTCGACGGCGACAAGCGGCTACCACAGTGATTGCACTGCTGGTCGTCGTTGGCATGGTTGGTACAACCGTGCTTTCGCTGTTCTAAAACACGCCATAAAACATTGCACCCGATGTAGCCACGATCATCGTGGCTACATCGGGTGCAGTCGTCTCGCGCGTGTGGGTGCTATGGCTGTATCTATTAATTCCGTTTAGCGGTTTTGCGCAGGTTCATATGGCCGCTTGCCGACCGAAATGCATAGGGGCGATGCCGAGATCGCATCCAAATCCTTCCAGTGTTGCTACCCAAACGCACCGGTTTGATACGCGGGCTGGCTGTGGCTAGGTGAGGTTGAGGAAGTCGCGCAGTTCGGTAAAGGCGGCCTGGATGATGGTGTAATAGGCCCATTTACGGCGTTGTTCCCGGGTGAGCAGTCCTGCCTCGACGAGTCTTTTCAGGTGGTGGCTGATCGTGGGCTGGCTAACATCCAGCACGTCGATGAGATCACACGCACACACAGATTCACAACCCTGGGCCGCCACATGAGAGAGGATGCGCAGCCGGGTGGGATCGGAGAGGGCTTTGAGTTTGGCTGCCATCCGGTCCGCGGTCGCCGTGTCGAGGGGGCTGCCATGTAGCGAGCAGCATCCACTTGTGGGCGAGAGGAGACGTTCTGGTGCATTTTCGGTCGCGGTCATGCCTCCAGCATACATTGACGTTTATCGATATGGCAGGCTAATGTGTGTCATCGATAGACAACCATCAATATGAGGATGCTGGAATTGTGACTACCGCCGTCAACGTGCCGGATACTGCTCCGGTCGTGCAGAAACTGTCCTTTGTGGACCGATGGTTAGCCGTCTGGATTTTGCTGGCTATGGGTGTGGGCCTGGCGTTGGGCCGTTTTGTGCCGGGGCTGAACACCATGTTGGATTCGCTGAGTATTGGTGGCATTTCGCTGCCGATCGCTATTGGCCTGCTGGTGATGATGTATCCGGTGTTGGCCAAGGTCCGGTATGACGAAACGCACCGGGTTACCGGGGATCGGAAACTGCTGATCTTGTCGCTGGTGTTGAACTGGGTGGTCGGCCCGGCGTTTATGTTCATCCTGGCCTGGGTGTTTTTGCCCGATCTGCCCGAGTTTCGGACCGGGTTGATCATTGTCGGGTTGGTTCGGTGTATCGCGATGGTGTTTATCTGGAATGACATGGCCTGCGGGGACCGCGAAGCCGCCGCCGTGCTCGTGGCGATTAACTCGGTGTTTCAGCTCATCGCCTATGGTGCGTTGGGCTGGTTCTATTTACAAGCCCTACCGTCCTGGCTGGGACTAGAAACGACCTCGGCGCAGTTTTCCCTGGGAGCCATCGTGACGTCGGTGCTGGTATTTTTGGGCGTCCCACTGCTGGCCGGGTTTTTGACGCGAACCTATGGCGAAAAAGCCAAGGGCCGCGCCTGGTATGAGGACAAGTTTTTGCCCAAGATCGGCCCCTGGTCGCTCTACGGACTGCTGTTTACCATCGTGTTGCTGTTTGCCATGCAGGGTGAGGCCATCACTTCCCAACCCTGGGACGTGGCCCGGATCGCGGTGCCCTTGTTGATCTATTTCGTGTTGATGTTTCTGGTCAGTTTCTTCGCCTCCAAAATGGTGGGCTTGAACTATGCCAAATCAACCTCGGTGGCGTTTACCGCCTCGGGCAATAACTTCGAACTGGCCATTGCCGTGGCCATTGGTACTTTTGGCATCACCTCCGGCCAGGCCCTGGCCGGGGTCGTCGGCCCCCTGATTGAAGTCCCGGTGTTGGTTGGTCTGGTCTATGTGGCCCTGTGGTTGGGCCGCCGACTGTTCCCCAACGATCCTACCGTCCCTGTTCCTACGACACAGAAAGTCATCTCATGACCTCCCCAGCCCACCCCAGCGTGTTATTTGTATGCGTCCACAACGCGGGCCGTTCCCAAATGGCTGCCGGATACCTCCGGCAGGTCAGTCGCGGTCGCATTGACGTCCACTCCGCCGGATCAGCCCCGGCTGATCAGCTCAACCCGATGGCAGTGGCCGCCATGGCCGAAGAGGGCATTGATATCACTGCGGCCACCCCGCAGGTGTTGACCCCCGAGACGGTGCAAGTCTCTGATGTGGTCATCACCATGGGGTGCGGGGACGTGTGCCCGATTTATCCGGGCAAACGCTATGAAGACTGGGACCTAGACGACCCCGCAGGACAACCCCTCGACGTCGTCCGCGGCATCCGCGACGATATTAAGTGCCGCGTCACCCGGTTGATTGCGGAGCTCACCTCGGATGCACAAGGAACAACATCGTGAAGTTGAAACGGTCGTAGAAGGAGTTTCAGGTGTTTCAATAGGTAAAGGACGTTATGACCAAGACGGGACCGGCAGAATTTTTCGCATTTTTCTTAAACTGAGGGTCACCTCGCTTGGGGGACCCGTGGGGCATCTGGGGTATTTTCGGGAGGAGCTCGTATCGCGGCGGCGGTCGATTACCGAAGAGCACTACGGGCAATTGGTAGCGCTACGTCAGTTCTTGCCGGGCCCTGCCTCGAGCCAGGTTGATTTTGCTTTAGGGCTGCTTCGGGACGGATACCTGGGTCGCCTTCGGCGCTGTTGCTGGTGTTGTTTGCCATCGGTGCAGTGAATCTGGACGGTCCCGTGGAGCAAGGGCTAGTTATTTGCTTGAAAGCAGTGGCCGTTGCGGTGGTCGCTCACGCAGTCTGGGGGATGGCCAAGGTGCTGACCCCTGATCTAAGGCGCTTCCTCATTGGGATCGCTGCGGTGGCACTGGTGTTGTTACTTCTTGGGAATCTGGGACAACTTATCGCCATTGGATTCGGGGTCATCGCCGGCATTGTATGGTGTTGCAAACTAATGGGCGCACAGGCTGCACCGTTGAAGGTGGCGATCTCCAAACGTGTGGGCGTTATGAGAGCTGGACTATTCGCAGCACTGTTGATCGGGTTGCCGGTGCTTACAGTCGTCATAGAGAACCCGTGGGTGAGCCTGACCGATGCGATTTATCGCGCCGGGGCCCTGGTATTTGACGGCGGGCACGTGGCCTCACCGATATTGCAAGCGGAACCTGCGGTTCTGGAATGGTCAGCCAAGATCAGTTCCTTGCGGGGTACGGGGCCGCATACGCGGTACCCGGGCCATTGGAACGTGTGCCAATAGGTTAGGGTTTTCGTGCGGGTCGATTGTCCCAGCGGTGGGTTGTCCAAGCTTCGCGTACGAGTCGGCGGATAATGATGATCGCGTTGGCTAACGCGATGAAGGCATCATTGACCTGGTACCGACGTTCCGTGTTGATCAGGAGTTTCTTGAAGCCTTGGGTGCGCCAGCACTGGTGCGTTCCACAACTTCAGGCGAGACCGAAAATCGAAGCTGCAAAATCCCGCCAAATGAAGTTAACAGTTACAGCTATGGCACCAGCACAGTTTTGCCCGTCGTCTTACGGGCTTCCAACGCCCGATGGGCGTCCGCAGCATCTGCCAGGTCGTAACGCTGATCAACACTGAGCTGCAGTGCACCTTCGGATAGCCACCCGAAGATCTCTTGTGCACGCCAGGCTACTTCGTCTCCCGTGCGCGTGTAGTGCGCCAAACTTGGACGGGTCGTGAAGAGGGCGCCTTCGGCGTTGAGTCGCTGCAGATCAAACGGCGGCACCGGTCCGGACGCGGCACCGAACAACACAATCATGCCGCGAACACGAACCGATGCTAATGACGTATCAAAGGTGTCAGCGCCCACCGCGTCGTAGGCCACGTCGACGCCTACACCATCGGTGACTTCGTGAAGCTTGTCGCCGAAGTCGTCATAGGAAAAGACACCATGCGCACCGGCAGCCTCGGCAATTTTGCGTTTTTCATCGGTCGAGACCACCGTGTACACATTTGCTCCAAGATGCTTACACATCTGCGTCAACAACTGGCCAACGCCGCCCGCACCGGCGGTCAAGAATACGTTGTCTCCTGCAGAAACCTCGTAGGTGGAACGACACAGATAATGGGCCGTCATACCTTGCAGTGGGACAGCAGCCGCTTCAACGAGATCGAGCGTGTCAGGTACCGGCAACAGCTTGTCAGCGGGGGCGACAAAAAACTGGGCGTACGTCTCGGCACCGGAAGCTGTCGCGACACGATCACCAACCGTCACATTGCCGACCTGGTCACCAACAGCCACCACGGTTCCCGAGGCCTCAGAGCCGGGGATGAAAGGGTAGGGCACATCATAAAGCCCGGAACGCTGATACGTTTCAATAAAATTCAGCCCAGTTGCCGCGGTCTCAATCAAGACCTGGTTGGCAGAGGGCAGTGGGACAGGTACTTCACGCCACTGGAAATTCTCAGGGCCACCAGCTTCGGTAACCACCGCAGCTTGCATCATTTCAGGAAGTTCAACAGGAGTTTGAGTCATGGTTGCTACGCTACATTCCAGGTGCTTGCATCACCAGAGTTCCACCACTGCATAATTATTACACGTACTGCATATTTTAGTGTTAGGGTGGGTTCATGACTCTTCGTGTAGCTGTTTCAGGAGCCAGTGGCTACGCCGGCGGTGAGGTCCTACGGTTGTTGACCTCGCACCCGGAAGTAGAAATTGGTTCAATTACCGCCCATTCCAATGCTGGCCAAACACTTGGCAGCCTCCAACCGCATCTGCATACGCTGGCCGATCGCGTCCTCGAGCCTACTGACGTCGAAGTCTTGCGAGGCCACGACGTGGTGTTCTTGGCGTTGCCACACGGCGCGTCTGCAGAGATTGCTGCAGAACTTTCTGATGACACGCTGGTCATCGATGCCGGTGCTGATCATCGCTTGGAATCGACCCCCATGTGGGAGAAATTTTATGATTCGCCGCATGCTGGGACCTGGCCGTATGGTCTCCCAGAGCTTCCGGGTCGCCGAGAAGAATTGGTCGGGGCGAAACGTATTGCCGTGCCGGGCTGTTACCCGACCGGTTCTCTGCTGGGACTTGCGCCGGGCTTCACCGACGGCGTATTGGAAGCAGACGATATTGTCATTGTTGCGGCTTCTGGTACTTCGGGTGCCGGAAAAGCATTGAAACCACATTTGCTGGGCTCCGAGGCGATGGGAAGTATGAGTCCATATGGTGTGGGTGGCACACACCGCCACACCCCGGAAATAGTCCAGGGATTGTCCTGGGCGGCCGGTCGAGATGTGAGCCTGTCATTTACTCCAACCCTGGCTCCCATGCCTCGCGGCATTCTGACCACCGCCACCGCGAAATTTAAGCCCGGTTTGTCTGTTGCTAACATTCGTGCTGCATGGGAAAACGCCTATGCGCAGGAGCAGTTCGTCCATCTGCTGCCAGAAGGCCAGTGGCCCTCCACCAAATCGGTGCTGGGTTCCAACCACGTCGTCATGCAAGTGGCTGTAGATGAAACCGCTGGTCGTGTCGTTGTTGTGGCTGCCGTTGACAACCTCACAAAAGGTACCGCTGGTGGTGCGGTGCAATCGATGAACATTGCCCTTGGACTAGCTGAAGAAACCGGTCTCACCGGACAAGGAGTCGCGCCGTGAGTGTCACGCAACCAGCAGGTTTTACCGCATCGGGTGTTGCAGCCGACATCAAGAGTTCTGGTGGACTCGACCTCGCGCTGATCGTCAATAACGGGCCACGATTCGACGCTGCCGGAGTGTTTACCACCAACCGCATTTCCGCTGCACCGGTGCGCTGGTCTCAAGCAGCTCTGGAAAATGGTCAAGCCAAAGCCGTTATTCTCAATGCGGGCGGTGCGAATGCGTGCACGGGCACTCCCGGAGATGACGATGCCGCAGCCATGGCGGGCCACACCGCCCAGGCCCTGAATATCGACGCACAAGACGTCCAAGTGTGTTCAACCGGACTCATTGGTGAACGCCTTCCGATGGACAGCGTCCTGGCAGGTATCCCACGGGCAGTTGCAGCCCTCGATACCAACGGCTCAGAAGATGCCGCCAAAGCCATTATGACCACGGATACTCGGCACAAGGTTGCCGCAAGTACTGGCCAAGGGTACTCGGTAGCGGGCATGACCAAGGGTGCAGGCATGATCGCTCCGGGTATGGCCACGATGCTTGCCGTGATCACCACCGACGCTGTTGTTGATGCAACCCTGGCACAGCAGCTCCTAAGCGAAGCGGTTCGCACGACCTTCAACCGCGCTGATTCCGATGGCTGTATGTCTACCAATGACACCGTGGTCCTCATGGCATCGGGCGCGTCCGGTGTGACTCCGGATCACGACGAGGTCCAAGAGCTCATTCGTGACGTATGTGCCTCGCTAGCTCGTCAAATAATCGGCGATGCCGAAGGCTCCACCCGAGACATCGCGGTCACGGTCCACGGTGCGGCATCCGAACAAGACGGGGAAACCGTGGCACGGACCGTGACCCGTTCCAACCTGTTCAAAACCGCAATGTTCGGCAAGGATCCTAACTGGGGCCGCATCATATCAGCGGTGGGGACTACCGACGCGGTGTTCGATCCAACCACCATCGATGTCGCTGTCAACGACGTTATGGTCTGCCGCAATGCCGGTATTGGCGAAGATCGCAGTCTCGTGAGTTTTGACGACCGGGAAGTGACTGTCGATATCTACCTCAAAGCCGGCGAACACGAAGTCACCGTATGGACCAATGATTTGTCCTACGACTACGTCCGAGAAAATGCCGAATACTCCTCGTAGAAGAGCCACATGACAACAACACCACGCGACATATCCGGAGCATCTGAAAAGGCTGCAGTCCTCGTCGAGGCACTTCCTTGGATTCAAAAATTTGCCGGCACCACCATGGTCATCAAATACGGTGGCAACGCCATGATCTCCGATGAGCTCCGAGCAGCCTTCGTCGAAGACATGGTCTTCCTCCACCACTGCGGCATCCACCCGGTGGTAGTCCACGGTGGTGGGCCACAGATCAACACCATGCTGGACCGACTCGAGATCGAATCCGAATTTCGTGGTGGACTCCGAGTGACGACCGAAGAAACCATGGAAGTCGTGCGCATGGTGCTGACAGGCCAAGTTGGACGGCAACTCGTGGGGCTCATCAACTCACACGGCACCTATGCCGTCGGGTTGTCGGGAGAAGACGCCGACTTATTTGAAGCGCACCGCACACAACACGTCGTCAACGGCGAGCCAGTAGATCTCGGCCTTGTCGGAGACGTTGTGAATGTCAACACCGGTGCCATTACCGACCTGATCGAAAATGGTCGTATTCCCGTCGTGTCATCGGTTGCCCCAGAGTTTGATGAGGAGACAGGGCAGCCAACCGGTCAGGTCCTCAACGTCAACGCCGATACCGCCGCGGCAGAATTAGCCGGCGCCCTCGGGGCCTCGAAGCTAGTCGTGTTGACCGACGTCGAGGGGCTCTACGGCAACTGGCCAGACCCGGAGTCGTTAATAACGTCGATCAGCGCAGATGCATTGCGCGGCATGCTCGATGAGCTGCAATCCGGCATGATCCCCAAAATGCGAGCCTGTCTCAGTGCGGTTGAAGCGGGCGTCCCACAGGCCCACATCGTTGATGGCCGCCAAGCACACTCGATGCTGCTCGAAATCTTTACCACTGCCGGTGTCGGCACCCAAGTCACACCATAGGAGCCTCCGTGACACAGAATGTACTGGACCGCTACCAGCGGACCATGACCAACATGTTTGGTACCCCATCCCGGGCCTTAGTGAAAGGCGAAGGCGTCTATGTTTGGGATGCCGACGGGAACCGCTACACCGATTTCCTCGCCGGGATCGCCGTCAACGCACTGGGCCACGCCCACCCCGCACTGGTCGAAGCCCTGACACAACAGGCGACAACGTTGGGACATATCTCCAATCTGTTCACCTCGCTGCCCCAGGTGGCGCTCGCTGAACGGCTCACCGAGCTCGCAGGTACCGCTGACGGCGCGTGTTTTTTCGCGAACTCCGGGACCGAAGCCAATGAAGCAGCTTTTAAACTGGCGCGTCGCTATGGCCACTCCACAGGCGGCAAGCGCCATAAGATCATTGCCCTGGAAAATGCCTTCCACGGTCGTACCATGGGCGCGCTTGCGTTGACATGGAAACAACAATATCGGGAGCCCTTTGAACCACTGCCGGGCGGGGTCACGTTCGTGGCGGCAGGTGATTTTGCTGCGCTGGACGCAGAAGTGGACGACACGGTGGCAGCAGTTATCATCGAGCCGGTTCAGGGTGAAGCTGGAGTCAGGAACTTTCCTGACGGTTATCTGCAACAGGTGCGTCAGGCATGCGACGAGTACGGTGCCCTGCTGATCTTTGACGAAATCCAGTCTGGTATTGGTCGAACCGGCACATGGTTTGCGTTCCAAAACCCCGCAATCACGGGCTCAGATGAGCCGATTGTGCCCGATGCGATGACCTTGGCCAAAGGCCTTGGCGGTGGTATGCCAATCGGTGCACTACTCACCTTCGGCCGTGAAGTCTCGGAGTTATTTACTGCTGGCCAACACGGGACCACCTTTGGCGGAAACCCATTGGCCACAGCCACCGCTTTGGCAGTACTCGACACCATCGAGCATGACGGACTGTTAGAAAATGTCAGTGCAGTTGGGGACTACCTTGCCACCAGTCTCCGAGCTCTGCCCGGTATCAAAATGGTGCGGGCCTACGGATTATGGCAGGGGATCGAGCTGGATACCGAAGCATTAGCACAGCAGGGACAGTCACTGCCAGAGGGCGGACTTGCCCCCAAAGTCGTATCGAAAGCTTTGGAATATGGGTACATCATTAATGCCACCGGTGAGCTCACCTTACGTTTGGCGCCGCCGTTAATTATTACAAAAGATCAGGTCGAGCCACTGCTTCGGGACCTGCCGAACATCATCGCCGACGCGGTAGCTGACGCGAACTAGCCACCCGGACCCCTCAAGGAGCGGCAATATGCCGAACACCCCACGCCACTTTTTGGTAGACACGGATCTCACGCCGGCAGAACAAGCCGAAGTGCTCGACCTTGCCGCGACCATGAAGGATCACCGCTTCGACTTCAAGCCTCTTGCCGGCCCACAAACCGGCATCGTGATGTTTGATAAGACTTCAACCCGAACCCGTATCTCCTTTGCTGCTGGACTGACAGAGCTGGGCGGCAATCCACTGATTATTAATCCCGGCGAATCACAGCTCGGTCATAAGGAGTCCATCTACGACTCCGCCAAAGTCTTCGAACGTATGGTCTCTGTTGTCATCTGGCGCACTTATGCACAGTCAGGCATCGAAGAATTAGCCGAACACTCGGTCATCCCCATCATTAACGCACTCACCGATGACTATCACCCGTGCCAAGTGTTGGCCGATCTGCAAACGGTGCGTGAACATAAGCGCTCAACCCACGGACTGGTGATGACCTACCTCGGAGACGCCGCGAACAACATGGCAAATTCGTATCTTCTGGGTGGAGCTACCGCGGGGATGCACGTCCGGATTGCAGGCCCTGAAGGGTACCTCCCAGACGAGAAGATCGTGGCTGCAGCGCAACAGCGAGCCCAAGAGGCCGGTGGATCCATTCTGGTGACCACCGATGCAACGCAGGCGCTTGCCAACGCTGACGTTGTTGTGACCGACACGTGGATATCGATGGGGCAAGAAGAAGAAACCGAGATGCGCCTCAAACTCTTCAAAGAGTACTCGGTCGATACAGCGGCCATGCAGCAAGCAGCCGATGACGCGATCTTTTTGCACTGCCTGCCAGCATATCGGGACTACGAAGTGTCCGCTGAGGTCATTGATGGCCCTCAGTCGAAGGTCTTTGACGAAGCCGAGAATCGATTGCATGCGCAAAAGGCGCTGATCGCGTGGTTGCTCTATGCTTCAGGATTGGCCGAGATTCCGACAGAACTGTCGCTACCGCAGGCTGAAACATCCCGAATAAAAGCACAATAATCATGACTACTCCGCTGACCAAGGCCGCCCGACAACACGAGATTCGGACTGTGTTGAGCGTCGAACAGATTCGGTCACAGGCCGAATTAGCACAAGCCTTAGAACAGCGCGGCGTTTCGGTCACCCAAGGAACGTTATCTCGTGATCTCGTTGATATCGGCGCAACACGTGTTCGTACTGACAACGGTCACATGGTCTATGTTGCTACCGACGGTCCGGGCCGATCGCACGGTAGCGCGGCTCAGAGTTCGAATACAGCCGATAGCAGGCTGTCGTCGCTCTGTAGAGAGCTCCTTTTGTCAGCCGAAGGCTCGGCGAACATTGCGGTGCTGCGCACTCCGCCTGGGGCAGCACAGTTTTTGGCCGCTGCTATCGACCAGGCGAGGTTGGGTAGCGTGCTTGGCACCATCGCCGGCGACGACTCGATCATGGTGGTCACACGACTGCCTGAAGGCGGATCAGCGGTCGCTGCTGAATTCATCGGATATGCAGAGCAAGATCCACGAGTATAGGTGTATTAAAAAATCTTGGTGCTCGGAAAACCGAGCACCAAGATTTCTCGTCTGCGCCTACGAAAAGCTTGCTATTAGAATTCCCAGTCGATGTCAGCGATTTCTTCTTCTGGCGGCGCTTCGATCGGCTCAACGCTGTCATAGTCAGAGAATGTAAAGACCGCGGTAGCGTCCTCGGTACTTGCATCCAGCTGGAGCAGCTCGTTGGATTCTTGGGAAAAGTAGAATGACGCGGTATCAGCGCCAGGTGCGACTTCAGTTTCTACTTGGCCTGTGGCTGGCACATCGTATTTATAGACTTGTTGGCCATCGAGTTCGGTCTCTTCGACTTCCACGGCTTCCAATTCTTCTTCGGAGAGATTATCAATGAGACTAAACACACCGTTGGACATCTCGTCGAATTGGGCGGTCACCTCGTCGACCCCCATGAGGTCAGACTCCGGAGTTTCAATCCACTGACCTGCGGCATCTTCACCCATCCCGAACAGCGAACCCGCTTCTTCATCCTCGAATTCGTACTTCGCGTAGGCAGTGGATTCATCGATGACAAGTACTTCGATGTTGGCGCCTTCCATTGCTACCGCGATACGGAAGTTCGTTTCGTTCGACTGGCCAGAATATTCCATTGATGAGAGGCCTTCGCCCAGTAGGTTATCTGGGTCTTCCATGGTGAACGTCAATGAATTCGCTTCGTCCATGGATTGTTGAGCGCTCTCAGAAATTTCTGTGAGCTCTGGTGGTCCACCACCACAAGCAGCAAGGGTCCAGGCAGCTACAACGCCCAGTCCTGTAGCGGAGAGCCAGCGAGTCGGTCGCGACATGGTCTTGGTCAAAGGAAGCTCCTAAGGTGTGAAGTGCAATGTACAGCAGAGGCTGCTGGACATATTCAGGTATGCGTTATTGGTTTTCTTCGGGAGAATCGGTTGCTGGATGATTTTCATAAGCCGCGAGAAATTCGCCCATCTTCTTCAGGCCCATGGCGGTAATTGTGGCACGCGCTGACTGCGACCCGAGATCAGGATCCGCACCTGCATTCAGCAGCGCTGTAGAGATTTGCTCATTTTGCATGAAGATCGAGCTCGTCAGGGCTGACTGTCCTCGATTATTCATCGCGTTGACATCGGCATCGCGTTCAATGAGCGCATCTACCACCGCGGGTTGTTCTCGGTAGGCTGCCAAAATGAGGAATGTGTCCCCATTGTGATTGGTGAGATTTACCGGAATACCCTGATCTATTGCAGAGGACAAGGCTAACACTTTACCTTCGCGGGCATAGTCAAATAATGAATTGAGGAACTCAATTTGTTCCTCCGATAGAGCGGGTTGGTCTGCAGCGTGGTTGTCAGTCATATACGTAGTTTAGACAATTTCTCCGGTTGCCGGTCGAGGAGTCAGAGAAGCCTTCCAGCTGACCATACGTGTTGTGAGCGGTTGCAGAGGAACAGCACCGTAGAGTTGTTGGTAGTTTTGAAGCGACGAAATATTGAAGGGAAGAGGTTGCAACATATGTCTGATGGTCAATCACATGGGACAAACGAAGGTTCGCTGTGGGGTGGACGGTTCTCGGACGGTCCCGCCGATGCACTTGCGGCGTTAAGTAAATCCACAGACTTTGACTGGCGTTTGGCTAGTTACGATATCGCAGGGTCACGTGCGCACGCCCGTGTGTTGAACAGATCCGGTCTTTTAACCGATGCAGAGCTCACTGACATGCTGGCCGCCCTGGACCAGTTGGAACGCGACGTACTTGATGGGACCTACGTGGCAGCTGAGTCGGATGAAGACGTCCACGGTTCGCTGGAACGTGGACTGCTCGAAAGAGCGGGAGAAGCGCTCGGCGGGAAACTGCGCGCAGGACGGTCTCGCAATGACCAGATCGCAACGATGGGTCGCATGTTCCTACGCGATCATGCTCGCAGCGTCTCCGAACGACTCTTAGAAGTCGTTGATGCACTCATCGCACAGGCGGAAGCCCACCCCTATGCCCCCATGCCGGGTCGCACGCACTTGCAGCATGCTCAACCCGTCCTGCTCTCACATCATTTGCTGGCTCACGGATGGGCATTCGTTCGCGACCTACAGCGGTTTGTCGACTGGGATCGGCGCGCGGCGGTAAGCCCCTACGGTTCAGGAGCGCTAGCAGGTTCTTCGCTGGGATTGGATCCAGTCCCAGTGGCTCACGATCTGGGCTTCGACTATGCAGTGTGGAACTCGATCGATGGCACAGCATCCCGAGATGTCTTTGCAGAGTTTGCCTGGATTGCCTCAATGGTCGGGGTGAACCTGTCACGAATTTCCGAAGAGATTATCTTCTGGGCCACCAAAGAGGTCAAATTCGTCACGCTGCACGATGCGTATTCCACCGGTTCCTCGATCATGCCCCAGAAAAAGAACCCGGATATCGCCGAACTGGCTCGCGGCAAGTCTGGTCGTCTACTGGGCGATTTCACTGGGTTGATGACCACGCTCAAAGCGCTTCCGTTGGCCTATAACCGTGACCTACAGGAAGACAAAGAACCGGTCTTTGATGCGGCCGACACATTGGAACTGTTATTGCCTGCTTTTGCTGGCCAAATCGCTACGCTGACTTTCAACACAGAACGTATGGCCGAATTGGCGCCCGAAGGATTCGCGCTCGCAACCGACATTGCCGAATGGTTGGTGCGACAAGGGGTTCCGTTCCGCAGTGCGCATGAACTTGCAGGTGAAGCCGTCCAGGCAGCAGAAAATCGCGGTGTCGAGCTCTGGGACCTAACCGACGAAGAATACGCGAATATTTCTGAACACCTCACCCCAGAGGTACGAACCGTGCTGTCCACCGAAGGCTCGCTGAACTCGCGATCATCACAGGGTGGTACCGGGCCTGAGGCAGTACAACAACAGCTAGCAGAATTTAAACGGCAGTTGGCTGAACTTCGTGAGTTTGTGGCCACAAATCCTACTGGCTTGCGCTAATACGCCAGTAGACTGGAGGGTCGAAGTGAGCCGATCGCTCGCATGTGAGTGCGAGCAGTAAAGGAGCCTTGGTGACCGACCAACAAGGGTCAACCAATAACACCTCGCGGTACGACGAGGAATTGAACGCTGAACGGGATTACGTGGCGACGCTTTATGGTCGCCTCGACGGGTTACGTGCTGAAAAACAAGAGCAACTGACGCGTATCCAAGCACAGGGGTTACAGGGTTCCTATCAGAACCAGTCAGAACGAGACTCATTCGCCAACCTCTATCAAGATCGCATCAACCAGCTCAACGCGGTAGATGACAGACTCGTTTTTGGGCGTTTGGACACCGACGACAATGCCAGCCGTCACATCGGCCGCATCGGGCTCTCTGATGACCAACGCACCAGACTGTTAGTCGATTGGCGTGCACCGGAGGCCGCATCGTTCTACCAAGCTACCGCGGCGAACCCTCGTGGCGTCGAGCGTCGTCGCCACATCATGATGACTGGTCGGACCGTTGAATCATTCGAAGACGACGTGTTGAACCCCGGCGAGCACGAGGCCTCACAAGCATTGCTTTCGGCGGTCAGTGCCCCACGGACCGGGGTCATGGGCGACATCGTAGCGACCATCCAGCAGGAACAAGACGCAATTATCCGTGACCAAATGCGCGGGGTGCTCGTTGTTCAAGGCGGACCGGGAACAGGAAAAACCGCGGTGGCGCTCCACAGAGCTGCGTATCTGCTCTATACCCACCGCGACCGACTGGCCAAAAATGGTGTGCTACTCGTTGGCCCGTCAGAAGCATTCATGAACTACATCGACCAGGTACTGCCCTCACTAGGGGAGACCGGTGTTGTGATGAGTTCGGTGGGTAATCTCTACCCCGGCATCGTGTCAGTTGGTGAAGTTCAGCCGGAGATCGCTGAAATCAAGGGCCGCGCGATCATGCAAAAGGTCGTCGAAAACGCAGTGAGTCTGCGGCAGCGTTCGATCCCTGAAACAACCTGGGTTCATGTTGATGGCATCGACCTCAGGGTCCGTCCTAGCCAGATCCGGCGTGCGATTCGTCATGCTCGCGAGTCTGAGCGGCCGCATAACCAGGCCCGTGAAGTGTTCGTCGATCACATGGTTCGCATGTTATACGACCAACTGCGCGACATTGTGAGTCCCAAACGGCAAGACGGACTCGTGAACAAAGCTGATCGGTCGTATTTGCGCCAAGAGATTCGCCAAGCCACAGACGTCCGGCGTCTGCTGAATATGTGTTGGATGCCACTGAGCCCCACCGGGATGATTGATGAGTTGTTGTCAAAACCCAAATATCTGGTCGACGCGGCGCCCATGCTGTCGGCTGACGAGATTCGGCTGCTCCTTCGCGCACCAGGTCATGCTTTTACCGAGTCGGATGTTCCACTGATTGACGAGGCGGCCGTAGCACTCGGTGATCTCGTCGACGAGGCCCCTGAAGCTACGCAGTCCTGGAAACAGCGGAACTTGGACACGGCAGAAGCTGCACTCGACAACATGCATTACACCCTGGAAGATATTGGTGTCGACGGCGTAGTCACGGCCGAAATGCTTGCTGCTGCACAAGAGCCAGAGACAACCTGGGGATCTGTAGCTGACCGTGCCCGAGCGGATCGAACCTGGACCTATGGGCATGTGATCGTCGATGAAGCCCAAGAATTAACCCATATGCAGTGGCGCATGTTGTTTCGCCGCTCTCCGTTGCGTTCTTTCACAATTGTTGGAGATCTTGCTCAGGCCTCTGGCGCATATGCCAATACGGACTGGGGAACAGTCCTCGAACCATTTGCCGGCACAAACTGGCGACTGTCGGAACTGACGGTAAACTATCGAACCCCCGCGCGCATTACAGACGCTGCGGCAGCCGTTGCGAAGCGAGCAGGCCGACCAGTAACCACCCCCAAGGCCTTACGCCAAGGAGAGTTTCCTCCGCAACTCATCCACACCGATGCCACGGCTCAGCATGACAGTCTGCTGCAAGTTATTGAAACACAGCTGAAACGCATACCCGGTGGGCTCGTGGGCGTCATCAGCACCGAGCAGGATTCCCAGCAGCTGGCTCAAGTCCTCAACAGCCACTATCCGGATCGGGTCTGGACCGGGACTGGGCGACGTCGACATCGTGATGTCGCCTTGGCTACCGCGCAACAGGCCAAGGGATTGGAATATGATGCCGTCGTAATCATCGAACCGCAGCACATCGTGGCCGCAGCAGGTGGTGCGGTCGGAGACCTTTATGTTGCCATGACTCGGGCCACCCAAACACTCACGATGATCACCACGGCTACGGAAGACCAGTTACCAGCTGGGCTAGACGACATATAGGCCGAAACCTTTCATCCGCGCGCAGAGAAGCTGGTAATTTGAACAGCGTGAGTAATGAACAGTTTTTGAGTCGACAAGCCAACGATCCTTCCTTTGAGAACATTTGGCAAGAATTGCAGTGGCGAGGCCTCGTGCAGGTATCGACCGACGACGCCAGGTTGGAACAAGCCTTAGCCGGGGACCCAATAAACTATTACTGTGGATTCGACCCCACAGCAGCTTCCTTGCACCTGGGCCACCTCGTACAACTCCTGGTGCTCCGCAGGCTGCAACTCGCTGGACATTACCCAATAGCCTTAGTCGGTGGTGCCACCGGCCTAATTGGTGACCCGCGCCAGACCTCTGAACGCAGTCTCAACACACGAGATACGGTCGACGGCTGGGTGACATCATTACGTGAACAAATCGAACACTACTTATCGTTCGAAGGCGCGAACGGTGCCACTATGGTGAATAACCTGGACTGGACCGGTGGGCTTTCGGCTTTAGATTTCTTACGCGATATAGGTAAGCACTACCGTGTCGGCACCATGATCGGCAAGGAAATCGTAGCCTCACGTCTGGAATCTGACGAGGGTATCTCCTACACCGAGTTTTCGTACCAAGTCCTGCAGGGCATGGACTTCATGGAGCTGTACCGTCGGCACAATGTCACGCTTCAGACAGGTGGCTCGGACCAATGGGGCAATCTGACATCTGGCACGGAACTGGTCCGAAAAGTCGAAGGTGAGCATGTGCACGCCTTCGGCACACCACTGATTACCAACGCGGACGGCACAAAATTCGGAAAATCTGAAGGCAACGCTATCTGGCTCAACGCAGACATGTGCTCTCCGTACACCTTTTACCAGTTCTGGGTGAATACTGCCGACGCCGATGTGATCGACCGGCTGAAAGTCTTTACCTTCCTGACCCGCGAGGACATTGCCGACTACGAACAAAAAGTTGCCGACGAACCATTCCGACGTGAAGCTCAACGGCGTCTGGCGTGGGAAGTGACTTCCTTGGTCCACGGAGAAGATCAAACTCAGCGAGTTATCGACGCCTCTGCCGCACTCTTTGGACGAGGTGAGCTCGAGACGATCGACGCGCCGACGCTCGAAGCAGCAGGAACGGAACTTCCAACAGCACAGCCGGATGCACTGAGCGATGAGTTCACCATCGTAGACATGCTGGTGGCAACCGGTCTCGAAAAGTCGAAGTCATCAGCCCGTCGCACAGTGAACGATGGCGGAGCATATTTGAACAACACGAAGATTGAAGACCCAGAGCAGTCGTTTAGCACGGCAGATGCTCTTCACAGCAAATACTTTGTTGTTCGTCGCGGGCGGCGCAACCTTGGATTTATCAGCCTCGACGTAGCAAAATCTTGAGAACTACATCACAAAAACTGCTGTGAGGCGGACAAAAACAGAAGAAATCATCCATGATCGGCGGATTCATGCGGAACTCAAGAGGATTTCGCATCGTATCCGCCGATTTTGCGTTTGAAATGAAGCTGTGTATAGTTATCTCTCGTGCCCAGGGCAGACCGGAGACGGGAAGCGCTGAGACACAGAAGTTCTTTTTAGAAAAAATATATAGCGATCCCGATGAGGATGAAGTGGAATATCGCTTCTGACTGGGAGATACTGCGATTTGAAAAGCAGATCGAATTCAGGTTATAGTGAGAATCCGCCTTCGAAAACGAAGGTATTCATCGAGTTGACAAAGTGATTAGCTTTCATGCTAAGCTGTTGATTCGGTCCTGATCGAAAACGAAAACTAACGAGAAGCGCAAATCTTCTCGCTGCGTTGAGTTCAATCATAACTACTACGTTGTAGTTTTTCCAGCAATAAATGCTGTGATTGATGTCACAACTTGCGAGTTTGACTTTGTTCTTTGTTTTGGTTTAGTGTTGTGTTCTGCACTGTGTTTGGTGTGGTTCATGGCTTGTTTGTGGATCGTGTGTTTTCACTGCCTGGTGGTGGCTCTGCGTTTGTGGGGTTGTTGGTGGGTGTG
>NZ_BAAGSP010000037.1:0-23783 GCF_054782375.1 Yaniella soli | reverse complement strand
CTCAACGCGCAAGGTTCCGAGATCTGCGAGCTGGAGGCTTGAGCCGTGCAGGAGCCGCCAAACGGGTCGGGGTCGACAAACGCACAGCACAAGACTGAGACAAAGGCATTACCCAGATCACCGGAGGGCGCCTCTACCCTGATGGACGGGTCGTGCGGTACAACAAAGCTGCAATACTCAAGAATGTGAAGAATCCACGTGACACCTACACCAGAGGCGCACCAGTTGATCTTGCTCGCCTTGAAACGGTGATCGATGCTCGCTATCTCAGCTTGAACGAACGCGAACAGATCCACGATTTATATAGACAGGGTGAATCGATGCGGGCAATAGGGCGGACCCTGGGACGAAGCGCCTCGACGATCAGTCGAGAGCTGGTACGCAACACGGCCACACCGGTTGGGTATCTACCGTATGCAGCACATCGACTTGCCGCGTCACGGCGTCCCAGAGTGCGTGAACGCAAACTTGCCTCCGAAGGTGGTTTGCGCAGCTATGTGGCTCAGAAACTTACCACGAAGTGGTCGCCGGAGCAGATCAGTCATCGGCTGATGAAAGATTTTCCTGATGATCACAGCATGCGGGCCAGCACGGAGACGATCTACCAGGCAATCTATGCGCAGGGCAGTCTTGCATTGCCACGACAGCTCAAGACAGCGATGCGTCAGGGACGAACAATAAGAAAACCCAGGCGTGATCCGGCACAACGAACCAGCCGTTTTACACAACCTCTGGTGCCTATTGCACAACGACCTCCAGAAGCTGAAGATAGGACAGTTCCGGGACACTGGGAGGGAGATCTCATCATCGGGAAGATGGGCCGGTCAGCGATTGGGACGATGGTTGAGCGCTCCAGCAGGGCCGTTTCACTGATCCATCTGCCGCATGACCATACTGCCGAAACTGTGCGCGATGGCCTCATCGATACCGTCAACAAAATGCCTTTAGGATTACGCCGTTCCTTGACATGGGACCAAGGCGCAGAGATGTCCGATCATGCAGCGTTTCGTGGTGCAACCCAGATGGATGTGTACTTCTGCGATCCGGGAAGTCCGTGGCAACGCGGCAGCAACGAGAACACCAACGGGCTATTGCGACAGTACTTTCCGAAAGGTACCGATCTCTCGCAGCACAGCCCCGAGGACCTCCAACGTGTTGCTGCAGAACTCAATGAAAGACCACGCAAAAGCTTGGACTGGGATACCCCTACTGAACGACTTCATGCTTTACTGGAAGATAGCTAAGTTATCCAGTGTTGCAACGATGACTGGAATCCAAGCTGTCTTTAAATACGTTATATCGCCGACCAGTCTGGCCCCCGGCGTATCGGACGAAAAATCCCGGTCGCCATGGTCATCGACCATATGGTTGACAATATGTTCCGTTCTGGCTTGCGGGTCTTGGACGGTAGTCTGTTTCCACACGGTGGTGCGGATGGCTCGTAAATCATGGGCACGCATAATGGCACCCACAGTGGATTCCGAGATATCGACGCCTTTGGTGTTCAGCAGCCGGGTCAGCTGGCGCCGGCCTGCCATGCCTTCAGCGGCGGTGTACTCGGCTTTGACCGCCGCCACCAGCTGTTGGTGGCGCACCTGCTGGGCTGATGGTGGTTTGGGGTGACGCCACCGATAAAACGAAGCCCGCGAGACGCCCAGCACGCGGCACATCATGGCAATAGAATAGGTGTCCTTCTCTGCTTCGATGAACTCGTAAAAATCTACGACTGTTGCTTCGCTGCAAAGAAGGAGCTGACTTCTGAGAGGAATTCCACCTCCTGTTTCAGCTTGGCATTCTCCTTCAGAACCCGCTGATGCTCGGCATACGTCACCGATTCCGGCTTGTCATCAGCAAATGCTTCCGGGTGCTCCTGGCGATATTTGCGCACCCAATTTCCCAAGGTGCCTTCATTAACACCAATATCCACACAGACCTGAGCAATCGGCCGACCGGAATCAATCACCAGATCCACGGCCCGCTGTTTGAACTCAGCAGTGTATTTCTTTCGCTCTGTCACGATGAGTAAGGCTCCTACTTGTGAGACTTGGAGGTAGCTGGTCTGGGACTGGCTGACAGGATAGGTGCAGGCCGTTCCGTCCGATGGTTGTGACTCAGCTCCTACCTGGCTCCGTATGGATGCCTTGAGGTTGACTTGTCCGATTACTGGGTGGTCGGCCGGCACCTATCCGGTCCACTTCGGTAACTTCATTAGAAGATTGTCCGCCAAGAAGTCTTAGCGTGACTCGTCACAGGATTGTTCCGATGTGATTTTGCATCCCGGACTGGTACCGGCCGTATGCGGCCGAAAACAAAGATCCGTTCACATTGGAAAGGACCACCGACCGCTATGTCCATTGTCGCCCATACTCATCCTTTTGTTGTGGGTGTTGACACCCACGCCCGAAAACATGTCTACACAATCCTGACCGCTGCGACCGGCGCGTTTGTCGAGTCCCGTGAATTTCCTACTACTACCGCTGGCATCAATCGGGCCTTGGCCTGGGTTGCTCGCCGCACCGAAGCCGATGCCGACACGCTGTGGGTTATTGAAGGCGCAGCCACTTATGGTGCCATCCTGACTGGCAACGTAGCCTCCCATGGCTACCCTGTGGCCGAAGCACCCCGCATGGATGTCACACAACGCCGGGGTGTGGGCAAGTCCGATACTTTGGATGCTCACCGTATTGTGGCAGCTGCACTGCCACTACGGGTAGAGAAGTTACGCCGGCCGCGGCTCAACGACGGGGTCCGTCAGGCTATCCAGATCCTGATCACCGCGCGCGAATCCATGGCCAAAGACCGTACCCGCTCAGTCAACGCCCTGACCG
The DNA here is from genome assembly GCF_054782375.1 of Yaniella soli. Taxonomy (NCBI): domain Bacteria; kingdom Bacillati; phylum Actinomycetota; class Actinomycetes; order Micrococcales; family Micrococcaceae; genus Yaniella; species Yaniella soli. The sequence continues at coordinate 20,955 of NZ_BAAGSP010000037.1, read as the reverse complement.
CTGTGGTTCGCAACAACGACCTGGGGTTGGATGCGCGCAAAGCGTTGAGCAAAACCCAGATAGAGCAGATCGCTAAATGGCGGGCGCGCAAGGAGGAACTCTCTGTGTCAGTAGCTCGCACTGAAGCCATCCGCTTAGCTAAACATGTGGTCGAGCTCAGCGACCAGTTGAGCGCAAACGAGCAACACCTGACCGAACTCGTCCAAGTCAGCGAAGCCGCCCCGCTGCTGGACGAACCCGGCTTTCGAGCGATCAGTGCGGCCAAGTGTCTGGTTGCGTGGTCACATCACGGACGTGTCCGCACTGAGGCGGAATTCGCCTCCCTGGCCGGAACGAACCCCATTCCCGCATCATCTGGGAACACCGTCAGACACAGGCTCAACCGCGGCGGTGATCGACGGCTCAATAGTGCCCTACATATGGTGGCAGTCACCAAAATGACCCACGACGCAGAGACCCGCGCCTACGTCGAAAAACGACGCCAAGAACACAAAACTGATCGCGAAATCCGACGCTGCCTCAAACGCTATATCAGCCGCAGAGCTTTCAGAATCCTCAATGCTCAACATCAACGTTTACAATGGACTTGACAGACATAGAAGAGTCAACCTGTCTCACACAAGCATACCGGCGCATTCATCCGGTGACAGCCGAAACATTCAGATTCAGGAGCCTTATAACATCTATCACACACCAAGGTCCCGTCTAAGGCCTTTTTCACAGACACTGTCGAGTTGCACCGACTGCATAATCCAAAGGACCTTGAATCCTGTCTCCAGCACGGTCTGCAGAAGTATTCGCCATTGAGGTTTTTATGGATGGGTCGCCGTTGGCCGCAGCCAGCGCAGGGTCTCGCTCGGTAGTTTTTTTCACATCGAGAACAATGACGTCCTCCCTGGGGTGCCCGATGGGGTAATGAGATCTTACGTTCGCATTGTTCACATCCGGGCACCACAATCGCTGCGGCCCCAGCCTCGCTCAAAGCCACCGTGAGCTTCTGAACGGTCGTCGGCACGTTAGGGTCAGCACCAGTCAATATTCCGGGACGCTTACTGATCGCGATGAACATTCTTCGGCGCGTCCGGTGGACCGGGGCGATTGATTCAATGATCTCGGCTAAATCATCGATCGAGATCTCTGGGACATAAGACCTAAGGACCGAAACAATGTCATCCGTTACAGCATCCATGTTTCTCGTCCGTTACTGCTTCGGTCGTCTGATCGTAGCGCGTACAGGGCGTAAGTCACCAATGGGAGCTTTGCTGCCTTCGATAGCCGCCGTCTTCGGTGCCTCGATTTCACGTCGCTCGGTTGTTATTAGCTCATCTTTCGAACATTCGAGGGCATCGCAGAGCGCCGACAGCACCTCTAGACTGATTCGTCGAGGTGCCGTGGTCACCAATCGATAAACTTGCTCACGCGACAGATCTATCCCTCGTTCGGCCAGTAAGGGACGAAGATCTGTGGTCTGGAATAGTCCTTTCGAAGCCATGATGGCTCGAAGATTCCAACTCGTTTGCAGCTCAATCATCGCTCAATCTCCTCGTCAGTAATCTTGCGTAGCGCCTGAGCTAGTATTCGATTCTTGAAATCTCCACTGACAGAAGTGTATATAGATGTCGTCGAAGAGTGCTGGTGGCCTACCTGTTCTTGCACAAAACGATCAGCATATCCGTGTTCGATCAAGTGCGTGACATAAGAATGCCTGAGGCTGTGCAGGGTAAGTTCCTTCGGCAACCCAGCTTCGGCCCGTAGCTCGGCAAATCTACGGTCAAGGTAGCCCACCGAGATCCGGGTCCGCCGTTCGGTGACCCAGATAGCATCTAGGTTTCCGGGATCAAACCGATCGGGGGCCTCCTCAACCCACTGCCTCATACCTGGAACCCACCAGTCGAATTCTGGTACAAGCAGGACTGTGCGACGTCGAGGTGCTCCCCCTCCCGCAGCCTTACCCCACCGGACATGTAAAGCTGCATAACGTCCCCATTGTTTAGCTTCGGTGTTGTAGTGCAGATCTGCGAGATCCAATTGCGCCAATTCATTACGCCTCAGTCCAAATGCGTATGCAGTCTTGAATAACTGGGAATCTCGAAGTGCAGCCAGCGCCCCTTTCTTACCAGATAAGGCGAGTTCCTCGACTTTGGCGTCGGCGGTATCAAATAAAGTTTCCACCTCATCGAATGTCAGCGGACGGCGTTTTCCTGACCCCTCGTATTGCGCTTTATGCGCGACCGTGTTCCAGGGTAGGCAAACCTGCACAGGGTGAGTTCCGAATTGATTTTCACAAATCTCAACCCAGTCATAGTTTGGGTCAATCAAATAGGCACAGAAAGTCTTAATAGCGTTGTGGTGATGCCTCATGGTTGAGAGGGCCTTCGTTCTTTGGTCCACCCCAGAAATAAATTCCTCCACGTCCTGCGCGTTCCACTCCCACGGCATCTTCCCCGAGAACTCTTGAAAGCGAACGATAAGACGAAGACGAACAGCAATCGTATCCGGGCGCAATCCTCGACTGCGCTGCTGACTTTCCCAACCACTTAGCATTGCTTCAAGCACAGTTGCTTGAGGGGTTACCAAAGCAACGTTGGACGAATCTGTCACAGCGCGAAGTGTTCGAATTAAGGCGTCAGAATGTTGCATCACTTACAACAATGTAAGGATAAACGCATCATCGGTCAATAGTACGCCGCGAAAACTTGAGATATGCTGGCTAGGAGATGTGGCCACAGGTGAGAATGCTCGCCTATCGACGGCTTAAAGAATGATCGCGAGTTGCATTTCATGCAACAGTCGATGGTTCAGCGCCATCATGATGATGTCTCCTTACAACTCGAACTTAGTGGTGATGAATTCACCCTAAGAAGGTTTATGAGCCATCAAGAAGAAACAGATGAGAAACTTCCCATGCAACCGTTTCGTATGCTGTCACGTGGATGTACCGCCTGCCCTAGGCCATATGAAGACCGCCGTTGATTTGCATAACCATGCCGGTGATAAACGAGGCTGCTTCCGACGCTAGGAAAACAGCAGCGGAGGCCACTTCCTCAGGTTCGCCGAACCGTTGTAATGGTGTGGATTTAAGCAAAGCATCGCCGCCACCAGCTACCAGCGATTCCGTCATGGAAGTAGCAATAATTCCTGGTGTAACAGCGTTGACTCGGATCTGACGCTCCCCAAGCTCCCATGCCATTGAACGGCCGAATGAGACAAGCCCGCCCTTGGAAGCAGCATACTGCGAATGGTTTCGTGACCCACGTTCACCGGCCATGGAGCTGAACAACACAATCGAACCGTTGTTCTGCAGCTGTGGCTCAATATCCCGCACCAATTGCATAGTTGAGACAAGATTGATCTGCAAGGTTCGCACGATATCATCATCAGACATCTCCGCAAGCGCGATTTCCTCGTAAATGCCCGCTGCTAACACTAGATGGTTAACACCGCCAAGGTTGGCAATGGTCTCCACAAGGTTCATCCGATCGGAGTTATTTGTGGCGTCAAACTCTAGAGTAGTTACGTCAGTGCGACCAAGTTCTTCGGCCAAAGCCTCTAACGCTTCACCATTCAGGTCTGCCAACACAAGCTCTGCACCGGCAGCTTTGAAATGTTTCGACGTCAACGTACCAATGCCACCGGTTGCGCCGGTGATCAAAACTCGCTGACCCGCAAATGCTGTTGGAGAGAACACACTTGTCATCTGTAAAGTTTCCTATCTTTTAGTACCAATCGCCGGCAATTGTCATGCCGCCATCAACAAATAAGGTATGCCCATTGACAAATGATGAAGCCTCAGTGGACAAAAATACGATGGGATTTGCCATCTCTTGTGGTTCAGCCCAACGATCCATGGGGATTCGTGCCACCGTTGGATCCATATCTAGTTTGCCCTCATCGATGAGCTGCTGGTTAAAGGGTGTTCGAGTGTAACCTGGAGCAACCGCGTTGGTTCGTATACCGTCCGGTGCCCATTCGACGGCCAATGATTTCGTTAGTCCAATGAGCCCGTGTTTGACCGTATTGTAGCTAGCTCTGCGTGGCATCCCATGACTGCCAGCCACCGATGAGACAGTGACGATGGTCCCCTGGCTTGCTTTGAGCAACGGATAGGCTGCACGTGCGCACCGCATTGTCCCGTTCAGATGAATCTGCAGCAATGAATCAAACTGTTCATCGGTCATTGTCGCAGAATCTACGGGCAGCGCATTGCCGGCGCAGCACACCAGAGCATCAAGTTGCCCTTCGATCTTGGCCACAGACTCTATAGCGGCGTCAACAGAAGCCTTGCTGGTCACGTCCGCAACGACCCCACGAGCTCTTTCACCAAGTTCTTCAACCGTCGTACCAATCGCGTCTTTATTGATATCCATGACGACAACGCGACCGCCGCCTGCAATCCATGCTTCAGCACTGGCTCTACCAAGCCCAGAGGCACCACCGGTCACGGCCATGACCGCTCCGGTAGGGACCGGCAGTACAGAAGTTTTCGATGTCATGTGTCTCTTCCTTTCCTAGACCAACAACCGAAGTGGATTTTCAATCACACGTTTGAACGATTGCATCAAGCGGGCGCCCACTGCACCATCGACCACACGGTGATCCGCAGACAGTGTTGCTGTCATCATCCGGGCCACTTCAGGTTTGCCGTCGACAGCAACCACTCGCTCTTCCGTTGCCCCAGTAGCAATGATGCCCGCGTGAGGTGGATTAATAATCGCCGAGAACTCTCGAGTACCGAACATGCCTAAATTCGACAGTGTAAAGGTGCCGCCTTCGAGCTCGTCTTGACGAATCTTTCCGGCTGCCGACCGTTCCTTGATGTCGTTCATCGCAGCCGTAATTGACGACAACGAACGCTGATCTACACCTTCGACAACCGGCGTAATTAGCCCCCCGTCGGTGGCCACCGCTACCGCAATATCGACGGTTTCGTAATACCGGATTGTATCCTCATGCCAGGTGGCGTTGGCCTCCGTCACTTCGAGAAGTGCGGTCGACAACGCTTTTACTAATAGGTCGTTGACGGTCAATCGCAGCCCAGTCTCTTCTAGCTGATCATTGACCTTCGAACGAGTCTGCAACAATTGATCCATCGCTATATCTACCGCGAGATAGAAGTGTGGAACGGTGGTTTTGGACTCGGTTAGTCGTCGTGCAATCGCTTTTCGCATCGGAGAGGCTTTTTCTGCGCGATATTTCTGTTCCGTTGAAACGTCAAGTTGCACTGTAGCTTGCATCTGGGGCTGCTCGACGGGTGCTTGATTCGCGATTGCAGCCTCAACATCAGCTCGGATAATTCGACCATTCGGTCCTGACCCCGTGAGATGCTCGAACGCAATACCTGCCTCTTTCGCTTTCTTGCGAGCTATGGGCGACGCAAAAACGCGCCGAGTCGAGCTGTCAGAAGTATCTGCCCCTGCTTGCTCGGGAGTCGGTGACGCCTGGGATGCCTGTGGCTGAGCAGCGGGTTCTCGTGCCACTTCTGAGGTGCCGTGACCAACGTCTGCTTCGGCCATAAGCTGGTCGATTGCGGATTCATCCTCACCGGGTTCCAAAAGCCCCGCGATAGGAGCTCCCACGGCAACCACCGCGCCGGTTTCCGCGACGATACGACTGAGAGTCCCCGTACCAGTCGATTCCATTTCGACCGTCGCTTTTTCGGTTTCTACTTCGGCGATGGGCTGCCCCTGTTTAATGGCGTTGCCAACACTGACAAGCCAAGAAGCAACAACAGCGTCCTCAGCGTCAGCGACCACTGCTGGCATAGTAATGAGATGTGCCATGTCGTGTCCTTTCTAGCTACGCCCGAGACCACGGGCAATACGGTCGAATCCGTGTCGAACGTCATTGGCATCAGCGTTCGCCGCAGATTCCAAGACCTGGGAAATAGATGGGGAGGCCTCAGACCCGGTTACACGCTGAATCGGCTGGTCCAACCAATCAAATAGTCGTCGCTGAATCTCATCAGCCAACCAACCACCATACGAAGTACCTTGAGCACCCTGCTCGACGATAAGGACTGCGTTTGTTTTCTTGACGGATTCACTGATGGTTTGCCAATCAATCGAAGCTCGGTCCAACCAACGCAAGTCAATGACCTCGGCATCGATCAGGTCGTGTTCCTCTGCAATATCCCTGGCCACATGGACCATGTTCAAATAGCTAAGCACTGTCACATCAGTACCTTCACGAACAGTGTCGGCAACACCCACGGGTAAACGATAATCCAGATGTTCAGTGTGTACCGGTTCGCGTTTTGGGTACAGATCCACATGCTCCAGCACGAGTACAGGGTCGTCCAAATCCAATGCGGTATTCATGAGACCCACGTAATCTTGAGCGCTCGAAGGAGCAACGATCCGCCAACCAGGCGAAGTCGCAAATATTCCAGCAGGATCCATAGAATGCTGGGATCCATAACCGGCACCGGATGCAACTTTCGTGCGCAGGACCACCGGCATTGTTGACTGCCCACCGTACATGTGGCGCGCTTTGCCAATCTGGTTAAAGACTTGGTCACCTGCAACCCACATAAAGTCAGGGTACATAAATTCGACAATTGGCTTGTATCGGCCGTTCATCGACAGCCCCCCTGCGAGACCGGTAAAGGCATTTTCCGAAATCGGGGTACCAAGAACACGGTCCGGATACTGGCCTTTCAGCCCTTTCGTCGCACCGTTCGTGCCACCGCCAAGCTCATGAACATCTTCGCCCATGACAACGATGCCTGGATCATCAGTCATCCTGTGGTTGAGGGTGGCAGCGATTGTGTCGTTAAATCGCTGGTCTTGTGCGCCTTCTTGCGGCAGCTGCTGGCTGCCCTCAAGAATCGCCCCAACAGCGTAATCGCCACGGATATGTTCATCTACCGACTGAGCATCAGGCCACAGGCCTGGGATGACACGTTTCCCGCCGCGGTCTGAGGCCGGGTCTTGTTCGAGAACGCGGTCGACAATCTCCGCCACGGAAGCATTCACACGTGCGGCAAGTTCTTCTCGTTGCTCAGCTGTTATGAGTCCACGGCGTTCCATGTGAGATGCCACGAGCTCAATGGCGTCACGGTTGCGCCATGATTGTTCCTCGTCTTTGGTGCGGTATCCGAATGCCGAACCGGGGAAGGGACCATTTTGGTGGAAGTAGCGGTAGGTTTTCGCTTCGATGAGCGTCGGACCTTTGCCCGCACGCATATGAGCCGTTGCCTCTCGCTGGGCCAAATAGACAGCCATAGGGTCCATGCCGTCAACTTGGAAACTCGTGACTCCGAAACCAGGCCCGCGGGCAGCAAGATCTTCATCCCCAGTAACGTCATCAATGAACGTGGCCACAGCATACTGGTTGTTCTCAATGAAGAAGCACAACGGTAATTTCCACGCAGCGGCGAGATTCAGCGTCTCCAAGGTAGAGCCAATGTTGGAGGCACCATCTCCAAAGTAGGTCACCGTAACCTGCATATCCAAGGGGTCTTTACTTTGGTGAGCGAGTTCCGCGTCATGTCGCTGAGCCCAGGCATTTCCTGCTGCTAGCGGTACGCCACCACCAACAATAGCGTTTGTCCCCAGGGCACCGGCTTCTAACCACTGAAGGTGCATGGAGCCGCCGCGTCCGCCGGAAAAACCATCGGCCAAACCCATGATCTCTGACAGCGTGCGATACAAGAACTGTTCTAAGTCATCGCCTTTGACTCCATCGACTAAGTTCATACCGTCTGGACGTAAATAGTGCAGCGATTTGGCGAGGAACTGGTGGTGGCCACGGTGTGTGCCGTTCACCCCGTCATCATCTGCTAGAGCCAAGACCGAACCTACAGCGGCCCCTTCTTGTCCTATCGATGAGTGCATGGGGCCGTGTACAAGACCCTGTCGTGCAAGATCGAGTAGCGCCTGTTCGAATGATCGCACCGCGATCATTTGGACAAGCATGCTTTCCAGGAATTGCGGGGTTGCAGCATCCCAGTCTGCTTCGCTGGCTGTAATAACTGTCGCCGGTGTGTTAATTTCTAATCTTTTGTTCGTCATCAAAGTCTCCTTGTGAAGCGTTTCTTAGGCGATGCCTAGGCCGAGGTACAAGAGGATTCCCAATACCGCACCAATTGACGTAATCACGACGTTCGTAACGAAGAAATAGCCATAGGATTCTCGGTGGGTCAGCTGTGCATAGGTAATGGCAGTAATGTATCCACCCGAATAGGGCATGGAATCGAGGCCGGCCGCTGACATCGCCAAAACGCGATGCATGGCATCTGGCGAGACGCCCTGTGCCTGACTGAGTTCAACATATTGTGAACCAAGCGAGTCCGAAAATACTTGCAGACCGCCCGAAGCTGAACCGGTGGCTGCCGACACCACCCCGACTGCTAGCGCTCCTGAAATCATCGGGTGCATATCCAGCCCCATCGTCCAATCAACAATGGAGTCGAATCCGGACGACATCGCCACCACGCCGCCAAAACCAACAACCACCGCAGTGTTCATCAGGGCAGTAAGACCATCATGACCACCAGCATTCAGTCGACCGACATAATCGACCTTCAAAGTCGGCCAGAACAGTGCCGTGGTCGACAACACCCCGGAGGCTAGTGCAATATTCACTGCAAAAACAGTGTCTAGATAGTTATTCAGAATGAAGATCAGGGCTAGGACGATGATGATAGGCAAGATCGATACCCAAAAACTGGGCACGCCCTCGCGGCTGTCAATATCTATGTTCTCCATATTGTCTCGTGGGCCGGGAACAAACCCTACTTGCTTTTTCGCCAGTCGGGACTGCGACCAGTAAAGCCACCATATGCCAAGCCCTAGCATGGCCGCCGAGGCGATGATGCCCATGGTCGGTGCTGCATAGGCAGTGGTACCAAAAGTTTCTGCTGGAATGAGGTTTTGAATTGCCGGGGTACCGGGGATGGCAACCATAGTAAAAGTCGCCGAACCTAAGAACAGTGCCGCAGGGAAGAGCCGTTTCGGAATATCTTCTTCCTTGAATAACACAAGTGCGATCGGGTAGATGGAGAAGACGATCACGAATAGGTTGACCCCTCCGTAGGACAAAATCGCCGAAGCCAGCACCACGACCAACAGGGCCTTGCGCTTCACCGGCAACTTCAACATCTGCAGCGCAATCGACTTTGCTGCTCCAGATTTCGACAATAATTCCCCGAACAGCGTTCCCAAGAAGAACAAGATGATGTAGAGCGCAACATAGTTCGCGGTGCTCTGTCCGAACCCGTCGAGGAAACCGTCCCAGATATCCATCCCGTTGAACACCATCACCACAAGCGATGCGACAACCGTGGTCGGCACCATAGCAATCCCACGGAATGCCATGGCAATCAATGTGGCGATGCCTAAGACAATCCCCAAAATTCCTAACCAGGCCATATTTCACCTTTCGATATATGCCTTAGGCACTACAGGACATCGTGAGCTACACGACTTTTCGGTATGATTGTATCCAAAGTTATCAGATATTCCCAACTACCGAATCAATTCATCGCTGTTTGGATACAATTAAGCGTTCCCGGGCCCGTGTTTGAGACACGGAGTGAATTCCGTATATGTGAAAGGATCATGAGCATGAACATGAGCAATGACGCAAATCAAGCTGCGACGCCCAATGGCATCCCCGGACTTCGTGGTTCCGATCACATTGGGTTTACTGTGCCAGATATCGAGGTCGCCCACGACTTTCTGACACGAATTTTGGGAGCCACATTCGTGTATAAGCTGGGCCCCTATCCCAAGGGGCCCGCGATTGCCGAGAAGCTCGAAATTAGTCCCGAAACTACGATGCAAGAGATCCGTTTTTATCGGTTACACACAGGGGTAAATCTCGAGGTGTTTCAATACGACGCCCCTGACCAACGGATGACTGTGCCCCAAAATTCTGACGTAGGTGGGCATCACATGGCGTTGTATGTGGACAATCTCAACGCCGCGATCGAATTTCTCCGGAGCCAGGATATAGAAGTCCTAGGCCAGCCAACTCAGTCATCTGGCCCCAGCAAGGGACAGGAATGGGCCTACTTCAAATCACCATGGGGCATGTATTTTGAGCTCGTAAGCTTCCCGAACGGTAAGGCCTACGAGAAGCATGCTGACACTATACTCTGGGATCCTAGAAACCCAAACGCTTAGCCGAGAATTTCAGGACGGTTTTCAATGCGGTAGATAGTCCGCTGAATATGTACCCACATCAGTTTTCCTGCTGACCGGACGTCTTGGCGCATAATCGCATCAACGATCTGTTCGTGATCCTTATGAGTGGCAACCAACTGGTCCGTCGACAATGTGGAGACCAAGGCTCGCCGATACGGTTGTGTAGTGTTCCACAACCGACGAACGATTGATTCCAAATGCTCATGATCCAATCCGACATATGTAGCTAGGTGGAATTCTCGGTCCAAACGCAGAAATTCTTGCACATCAACTTGCCCTTGGATGAGAGCACCAATTTCAATGCATAAATCTTGGATCAAATCCTTATCTTGTGGTGTTAGCCCAGGAATTGATTGCTCTAGTGCGAAGGGTTCAATGACGTTGCGCAGCTGATAGGTTTTACGAAATTCATCCATGTCCAGGCTGGCAACCCAGGCACCTGAGTGCGCAACGACCGAAACTAATCCTTCAGATTCAAGTCGTTGCAAGGCTTCACGGATTGGCATTCTCGAGGCTTCATATTGTCGAGCCAAACCTTGCTGACGCAAGCGGCTACCAGGCTCGAGCTCACCTGAAATGATGCTTTCGCGCAGCTGGTTCGAAATCCACGTTGCGGTGGATTCATCCGCCCCGCCCGAAGCAGCCGCCATCAACACTTACATCCCATCTTGTACACCAGGTTTCTTCATATGGTGGCTCAAACGACCCGTAGTTCCAGGCCCAGAACCTCCTGGACTGGAACTATCATAACAATTCGGAAGTTGCTGCCTATGGCACCAAAATCCCTCGCGTTCCGGCCAATTTCCCGTTGCCGAGGTCGTACATGACGTCGAACGTTGCATCCAACGGGTATACCTTAGCGCGTGGTTCAACCTTCCCGGCCGCGTTCAGTGCCATGAGTTGAACGAGGTCATTGTATGTTCCGACGAGATTGGCAATGACATTAATTTCACGTGAAATGATATCGATTGTGTATAGCTTAACTGCTCCACCATAGCCGATCCCATAGTGCGACCCACGCGGATGCAGAAGTTGCGGCGACAATTTGTCCATGCCTAATCCGCAGAGGAAGCCAAACGTAACGTGTGCACCGCCGTCAGTAATGTCTTGCTCTGTTCCGTCACAGAGTTCGGTTTCGAAGACTACCCGTGGCCACGGCATGGTCAGCACCGATACTTACGGCAAGCCTCCGGTGTTTCTTCCAACTTGTGCGATTCTTCTTCACAACCTCGAGCGTCGAAACATCGTAGTGTTGCCGGTCGATAAGCTCTAATTGGGCGGCAAAAGCACCCTCGAGATCTGCACTTTGGACCGGTTCCTTTTAATCTTCTTATGTCGAATTTGGGTCAGCGAGCTGTTCAACCATTTCCTATCACGGCGGCAGTTTTGTGTGGTCGACGCACTCCTTATCTGTCTCAGCAATTCACTATTCGAAATCAATGCACACATTTGAGACGAGTTTTTAAGCCCAGCCAACTGACTCGCTGAGGTCTGGGCTGGTTGCAATTCTTACCGTCTGTAGGATCTCCAAGGCGTATGCCTAATCAGCATCGCAGAAACCTTAGAGTGGCCAGCCACGGCACTGTCGCAACCGGCCAAACCAACGAAACCGATGGGTTCCAATTCGAGCGTGGCGAACTTTCGCTCTAAAACGCAAGACACTTTTTTCTTTCACGACTTAACGACAAGATTCGGAATTTGTAGGCGCCGCTGCGAGGTACAGGACCCAAACCTCACATTACGCTACAGCGCTCAGCACGCCAACGTTGCCGTCTTCCTACGAAATCTGGTGATCTGGCCAGGCATACTCGTTATGCGTTCGCAATTAGTCCACTTCTGCTTGGCACATTGACAGCAGCCGCTCTTCAGCAGCGATCGTGCCTTCCACATCAATACTCTGGGCCACACCCATCACATCGGTGGCCGAAGCATCCGGGTCGGTGACCGTCATCATCGCGTCAAACATCGACAGCAGCTGTTCTGCTTCAGCCAAAAAAGCAGCATCATCGGCCGCTTCCACGATGGCTTCCATCTCTGCTTGTGCCTCAACGAATACTTCGCGTGCTGCCGAGATTTCATCCGCGGACGGGATCTCGGACACGTCCCCAATGGCTGCATCCATCGCATCCGAGGATGCCTGATCGAACTCGAGGTAATCCGTACACGACTGTTCTAACGATGCTGAGGCATCGCTGCTCTCAGCACCGTTAGGGTGCTGCGGTGTGGAATCACCAGTGGTCGAATCATAGGAGCCTTCGAGCGACTCAAAATTCGGATCAATATCCGGATCGTTAAGGCCTCCCCCGGCACAACCGGCCAGCACAAAGAGGCCGATGGTTGCACCAATGAGGAGACCCGAACGCTTCTTCAACTAGTCTTCAATCTTCGCGGCGGCGGCTTCGTCCAAATACAGCACACAATTGCTGTGATGCTGCAATGAGGAACCTGGACGATCTTCAGCCGGTGGGGTGGCCAGCGAGTCGCGAATCGCATCCGCTTTGGCCTCACCGAATGCCATCAAAATGGCTTGCCGGGACTTCAGAATAGTACCAATGCCCTGGGTGATGGCCGTCGGTGGCACCTCATCGACGCCGCCCTCAAAGAAACGCGAGTTGTCTTCACGTGTGATGTTTGTCAGTTCACCAACGTGGGTGGGTGCATCAAACGGTGTACCGGGTTCGTTAAAACCGATGTGGCCGTTGCGTCCGATGCCCAGCAGTTGAAGATCGATACCACCGGCGGCAGCAATTTTCTCATCGTACGACTCGACCGAGCCGACGGGCGCGTCGTCGGGGGCTTCGGGAACATTCACCTGCGACGGATCAACGCCCAGCGGGACGGTCACGGTCCGGTTGATGACAGCGTGGTAGGACTCTGGATGATCCCATGAGATGCCGACGTATTCATCCAGTGCAAAGAATCGCAGCTGGGAGACGTCGGTGTTGTGTTCTTTGATTTTCTCTGCCAGGCGTTCGTAGGCGCCTTCTGGGGTTGAACCGGTTGCAACACCAATCACTGCATTTGGTTTTTCAACAATCAAATCGTGCAGGATCTGTGCGACTTCTTCAGACGCATGTGTTTTATCGGGCAGAATTTTTACATTTACCATTATTGTCCCCGTTCGGTTGTTGGCAGGATTAAGTGTAATCGCGATCCTGAAAGAATCCGGACAATTGCCCGTTTTGCGCGCCGAAACGGATTTTCTAATCCAATCCCCGAACGACGAGGGCGTCAGCGACATCATCAGCGTGCTTGAGCGACAACACCAATACGGGTACGACCCACGACCATGGCGCCAACTTCACACCGCGAGCGCGTTGGGCATCACGCACTTGTCGAATAAAGCCGACGATCTGTCCCAGGGCTGACAACATCAGCGCGACGGCCAGGGCCACTTTATAGGGGTTCACACCGAGGGGTTTCAGTGGTCTCGCGAGCCCCTCAACGGTGGTGATGAGGTGCTGGATTTTTGTGGTGCGGGTAAACAGTTGAGCTGCCAAGATGATGGTGGTGAGCCGTGCCATGACCGTGGTGGCTACCGCGGGTTCGTTGAAAATCAGCTGGGTGATGAGCAAAAAGATCAGCAGCCACGACATGCGGAATAGGTCGGTGCCGAGAATACGCAGGGGAAGTCTCGCGAGAAGGTATCCGAGCAACGGTATGGCAACGATAAGCGCCGACCAGAATGTGTCCGGAACCCAGAATAATGCGATGGAGCCCAACGCCAAGATGGCCAGTTTGAGCCATGTCGGTGCCCGATGGAGCAGCGAGCCGGTCGGATAGTACAGCGAGAGCATTAGCCGATGTGCTCCAGATACTGTTGGATAGCGTCTGGCCCGCGGTGGGCGATTGTGGCGTCGTGGACCCAGATGATGTCGTCGCATCGAGCCGCCAGGGCCATATCGTGGGTAATCAACACGACCTGACGTTCGGGTGACGCAAAGAGTTGATGCTCCACGAGTTTGGCATATCGGGCGTCCAGCATGGTGGTGGGTTCGTCGGCAATGAGCACCTCGGGGTTGGTGGCCAGTACCGAGGCGAGCGCGAGACGCTGCAGTTGTCCCGACGACAGGCTCAGCGCGGGGCGATCCGCCAGGTCGGTCAGATCGTGTTCTGCCAGGACCGCATCGAGTTTGGCGGGGCGTTGGTCTTTGGGAAGGTGGCGTAGCGACAGGGCAACATCTTCGGCGACGGATGGCATGATGACCTGGGCGGCCGCATTGGCGATGATCATCCCGACCCGGCCGGTGAGGTGTTTGCGACCGGTGGAGATTTCGACGTCGTTGATGGTGGCCGAGCCGGTGTAGTCGAGGAGTCCGGCGAGTACTTTGGCCAGCGTGGATTTGCCCGAACCGTTTTCACCGATGATCGCCGTCGTCGGGGCATCGAGGGTCAGCGATACGTCGTCGAGGAGCACCGCGTCTGGTTTGGCTGTGACTGTGACGTTTTGCAACTCGATCATAGTGTCCTCACCAATACGGCCGCGCCCATGCCACCGGCGATGGCCGCCGCCGTCAGACCATAGGTCCCCGATGGCGCCGATTGGAGTTGTTCGATGGTAGTCAGTAGGGCGATCGCTCCGGATGCGGCCCAGGGGTGGCCGTGCGCCAGTGCCCCGCCGTGGAGGTTCACGTCAGCGGGATCACGCCCAAGTCGCTGACAGGTTGCAAGGACTTGGGCAGCATAGGCCTCAACAATATCGACCACTCTGATGTCGGGCAGGCTCAGATGCTGGGCGGTCAGGAGTGCTTCAATAGCGGGGACGGCACCGATACCCGGCAATGCTGGATCCGCACCGACGAGTCGATAATCCACCACTTCTACACCGAGATGGGGCTGGCCGGTGTCCGGCGCGAGCTGGATCGCCGCGGCGGCATCGGCAATGCGTGCTGCAGACAGTCCGGTCACGGTTGCCGATGGATGGTCGGTGACGACGCCGAGCCGTCCCACAAGTTTGGTGACATCACGCGGACCATCATCAACGTGGTCACCCACTACATAAGCCGACCGATGAGCCAGGGCCCTCTGATGACTTTGCACCGCGTAGGCTTCCTGCTGCTGCCGGGTCAGCCCGTCATTGATAGCAATTTGGTCTGCGGCTTCGGTCATGTCGGGATCGGCGAAACCCTCTGGAGTAAACGCCGCCTGGGTGCGTTGGCCGTCGGGCCAGGCGGTCGAGGGCGATTCCACGCCACCTGCGACAACGGTTTGGCCGGTAAATTTCACGTGCGCTGCGGCCTGACCGATGGCCACGAGGCTCGAACCACATTGGGCATCACAGGTGACCGCACCCGAAGTTTCCCACCCGGCAGCCAACCCCGCAATGCGGGCAATATTGCCACCGGCACCGACGGCATTACCCATGAATATTGCCGAGGGCTGGTCCGGCAGGGCCCGAAACACGGTGGCTGCCAACTGTGCGTCGCTCAGTTGTGCTTGGGCACGGTGCCAACCGGTCATCGCGGTGCGAGCACCTGCGGTGATGACAATGCGGGTCATGAATCCTCCGGAACTACTCGCCGAATCTTACCCGACGCCGTGCGGGCGAGCCGATCCACTCGATGCCATTGGAGCGGGCGGGAGGCTTTGGGCAACCGCGAGCGCACCCAGTCGCGTAGCTCAGGAATGGTTGCGTCGCCTTCGTACCAGGCAACAACACGCTGACCTAGAAGGGCATCCGGCTCACCCAGCACCAAGCTGGCGGTGATGCCGGGGTGTTGGGCGATGATCGCTTCAACATCGGTGGGAATCACAGTGGCTCCGGCAGTCAGAATGGCACCGTCTGCCCGACCGAGAAATTCCAGGACACCGTTGTGTTCGGTGACGCGGTCTCCGACGGTTGCCCACTCGATACCCTCAAGAGTCTCGTGCTCGAGCGTGCCGCCGAGCACGCCCAAGGCCATTTGCGGGCTGGCGACCCAGAGCTGTCCTTCGCTGGTTCTGATCGACACGCCGTCGAATGCTCGGAGACCGTCGCCCCGATCCCAAGCCACAAAGCTCAGTTCGGCGGCACCGGCGTAGGTGATCGTGCGGAGGCCTGCTTGCCGGGCGCGGACCAGCAGCGCTTCGGGCACGTGGTCGCCGCCGACCAACACGGTGTGTACGGTCGTTGGTTCACCGGCTTCGATCAGGTCGAGCATGCGTCCCAACCAGGCGGGTGTCACGTGTGCGACCGCGGCACGGTCCAACCCCGGGTCCTTCTGAGGAACAATCAGTTCGAGGCCGGATTCATGTGCCCACGCAGCAGAAAACAGGGCCATCGATGAGACTTGGTGGACCGGCATCCAGAGACCGTCGCCGGGTTGCAATCCGAGTTCGGCGTTGAGCGGTCCGAACGCAGCCTCCCAACTGGCGGCCGTCCGCACCACGATCTTTGGAGCACCGGTCGTACCGGACGTTAGTGTAGCCCACGCGGCGTCCTGTGGCAGATCGAAGGCCAGCGATCCCTGGGGTACGTGCGCTCTCGGGTCGAGGATCAGCGGAACGCCGCCGGCATCACGAACCGCGAGCGCTTGGGTCAACGCATCGAGCGCATCTGGCGCATCAATTGGAGTGAGCCGCACGTGGTGCTCTTTCAAAGGCGCGCGGATAGGCGCGATACAGTCCCATGGTCACCACGGTGGCGATTGCGACTTTGATCAGATCGCCCGGCAGGAACACCAGGGAGGTAATGATCGTCTCGCCGATGGTGAGCTGGGTGAACCAGGCCTGAACGGGGATGCCGAACAGGTAGATCACGAGAATGCCACCGATGACCGAGCCCAACGCGACTCGCCACCAGAGGGGACGGCGACCAACGATGAGACCAATGACGATCGGTGCGACTAGCCAACCAATGAGGTAACCGGCGGTCGGTGAGACGAAGACCCCCAGGCCGCCGCGGCCGCCGGCCAATAGCGGCAGCCCGAGTGCAACACCAAGAATCAGCAGCGCCATTGAGGCGGCGCCACGCCATGGACCGAGCACCGCACCGGCGAGCATTACCCCGAGGGTTTGCAACGTGATCGGTACAACGCCACCGACGGTAAACGATCCCAACAGACCTAGGCCGGCCGTCAGGGCAGCAAATACGGCGATACGTGCCAAAATCCTAGCCGTCATAGGACTCCATTCGCAGACATACTGAACACTGTTCACTGAACACCGTTCAGGATAGCGTCGGCACTCCCAAAATCCAAATCTGTGTGGCAACACTATGACACGCCCGTCATGCCGTTCAGTTGGGTGCACACCGCAGAGGCTCGAAACAACGACGTCTGAAAAATACCTACGGCCAAATCTGTACTGCGATTATCGATGGCCAAGAAGCCATCCGTGCCTGATCGTCACAGATGGCTTCTTCTCGGCCCGGGGAGTCGGCGTTGACCAGGGTCAGCGCGCGGTCTGGCCGCCGTCCACGGGGTACACTCCACCGGTGGCGAATCCGGCCAGATCGCTAGCCAGGAACAGCACCATGCCTGCGATCTCTTCCGGAGACGCGGCCTTGTTTAAGAAGTTGTTTGAGGTGACGGCATCCCATTTCTCCGGGTCCTTGCGCCAGACCTCGGTCATCCCGGTCTCGACCAGGCCCGGAGCCAGTGCGTTGACGCGGATCCCATCTTTGCCGTGGTCGTACGCGGCCGAACGGGTCAGACCCACCACGCCGTGCTTGGCGGCCACGTAGGGGGCCATGTCCGGGTCTGCAATGAGGCCAGCCACGGAGGCGGTATTGATGATAGCGCCTCCGCCGGTCTTCAACATGGCCTCGATCTCGTACTTCAGGGAAAGAAACACGCCCTTGAGGTCGACGGCGATAGTCTTATCAAAATCCTTCTCGGTCTGGTCCACGAAACGGGCCACGGGCGGCAGGATGCCAGCATTGTTGAAGGCCACGTCGATCCTGCCGTGGGTGTCCACCGCCGTTTGGACGAGGTTCTGCACGTCGGCCGCTGAGGTGACATCAGTCTTGACGAATTGGGCGGTTCCGCCGCCGTGGGTGATGAGGTCCACGGTCTCGTTGGCCTGGTCGTCCACATCGCCGATCACTATCTTGGCGCCGTTGTCGGCCAAAAGCCGGGCGGTGGCGCGGCCGATGCCGGAGGCTGCTCCGGTGATTATTACAGTCTTGTCGGTGAAATCCAATGCGTTGGTCACAATCACTCCTTGCTGTGCCTGGGCACGGCACATGGTCCTAGCAGGCGACCGGGGGCGGCGGCCGCCCGTTCCTGTCTACAACATCGCACTGGAAAATCCCAGGGGTGTGGGTCCCAACGGGGAATGATCCATAGCACCGACACCACCAGCGAGTTCCGCAACCGAACGAGCGCGCGGATGAGACAGCGAACAACCCTGCGGCGCTTACCGGGCTCACTTTAGCCAGGTGTTTAGCAAGCCCGAACAAAACTAAAACCAAATAAGTATCACTGCCGAGCCCCGAACCCACACCGCCTTAAAGAGGTCGGCGGCCGCTATCGAAACACGTCTGGATTGAACAACGTGATAGATAACGGCCGCCGCCCGCATTCCTGTGAGCTTCGAGGCGATTGCCGGTTAGTTTACCGTTTTGCGTCGGTGGGAGATGAACCAAGCCGTGGTGCCGGCTCCTACACTCAGCAGCCCTGCAACAATAAGGGCAATGGTGCGTTGAGTACCAGTGCTGGCCAACAACCCTGTCTCATCGTGCGCGTCTGCTGAACTAACGGTGTCGACTGACTCAGCATCATCGGCCTGTTTGTCAGTACCTGTACTCTCGCCCGAATCACTGGAACCAGACCCTCCCGGGGCTTCGCCGTCGGGTTCTCCCCCGTTCTGCTCTGCGTCCCCGTTGCCTTCGCCATTTCCGGTATCCTCACCGTCTTGGTTCTCCCCGGCCCCGGTGCCGTCACTGCTTTCGGCTTCAGTCACGGTCACAGAGCGGCTGGCGATTGCCTGGTTACCGTTCGCATCTTCGACCACATAGGTGAGGGTATAGATACCCGGAGTTTCAGTATCGACCGAACCGATGACCTGGACTGCGTCGGTGACGTCTCCGTCCGTGTTATCGGTGGCTTCCACACCCTCCATGGGATCAAACGTGTCGCCTGCGGCAACCGAGATCGGATCGGCAGGAACCTGAAGCTCTGGTGCTTCGGTGTCGGTTCCGGCGGCTACCGCGGTGAATACACCCATGTGATCGACCTGGCCGGCTGCCAGTTCTTCACCCGTGGCGGTATCAACGCTGGTGGCATACCAGGCATAGGTTTCGCCTTCTTCGAGTCCAGCCCATTCCACACTGGCGGGCCAGCCGGACTGTGCGGTGGCTTCACCAATGACCGTGTCGGTCGGTGAAGTGACCATGACGTTTTCGGTCTCGAAACTGGTGGTGCGCGATGTCAGTTGGATGGGCAGGCGTGTGTCATCTTCGGTCCCGTTGTAGCGTTCATCCGAATCGTACTCGGTGGCGCCAAAGTTATTTAACAGTGGAGAATAGGTGTCAACGATCAATTCGGAACGATCCACATCGAACTGCAGCATGCGGAAAAACGAGGCCCCAAAACGCAACGTGTCTTCGGCGGTAAGACCATCCACACCGCTTAAGCCCAGTTCATCCGCGGTGACCAGATATCGTTGGTAGTCAGCCAATAATTCAACGACGTGGTTGTTTTGGCTCCCGACATCTTGTCGCACATCAATGCTGACACCGTGTTCGTGTCCGGAGAGAACCAAAAACACGTTATCGTGCTGTTTGAGAATGTCGTCATCGATACGATCACCGTCAACCGAGAAAGCTGACCCACGACCGGCCTGATCATTGCTGGCCTTCTTGTGTGCGTGCGTCATGACCATCGCGTTGCGGTCTGAGTATTGCTCCAGGACTTCATTCGCCCAGGCAACCTCATCTTCATCGACGCCGTATCCCAGATGCAAGGCGATGAAATCTAAGCCACCGGCGGTGAACAGGTCGTAGTGGTTGCTGTTATCCCCTTCGGCGTAGGGGTGGTGTGAGGCATTGGCGTCTTGCCAGCCCCGGGTGGTTTCTAGCGCTTCATAGCGCTCCGGACCAAAGTAGTCATTGAACATCGCATCAGCGCCGGTATCGGTGCCGGTGCGGTTATCGTGGTTGCCCGGTAACACCCCGTTGGGGATTTCGGCCGCATCCAGTATCTCTTGCGCTTCGGCCGCGAATTCATATTCTTCTGTGGCGATCTGGCGCATTTCCGCTTCGTTGTCATAGTCTTCACGGTGCCAATTTTCGATGACATCACCGGTGTGTGCGACGTAAGCCAGATTGTGCTCGTCACGGTTGTCAGCTAGGTATTGCATCGTGGCCAAGTAGGCGTCGGCCCATACCTCGCGTTGTTCTTCAGAGTAGCTATCTTCTGCGGCACCTTCGGAAATGTATTGGGTGTCGGTCAGATGCGCGATCGAAAAATCATACTCATCGGAGTCAGCGAAACCGTCTTGGACCGGTTCATCGAGGTCATCGGAGAACGGGTCGGTGGCGATGACCATGGCTCGTGCAGTATCTTCGGAGACATGTGCATCGCTGAGTTCACCCGCTAAGATGAGCTGACCTTCGGCAAGTCCGCGTCCGGTGGCTACTTCGTCCCAGGTTTGTTCATTCGTGTTCCAGACCAACAGCTGTGCCTGCCGGGCAGGATCAATGGCGCCAGCCCAGCGTATCGTTTGTCCATCGGCTACACCATCGGCCAGCTCAATGTCGAAGCGCTGGAATGGCAGTTGATTCTGGTCTGTCAAGTCCCGGGTTTTGTGGAGGGTCTGCGTATTTTCATTTCTAGGCTGCCACTGAAGACTCGGAGTCGGTCGAGTGGTAGTGGGTTTCGATTTC